>JADKDR010000011.1 GCA_016714535.1 Bacteroidota bacterium | reverse complement strand
GATGTTAAGACTAATGTTTTAGATTAATTGTAAAAAGTCAACATTGAATAAACGGACGAAAAGTGATGGAATTAGTTCGTATTCACCAAAAAATTGTTTCGAAACTAGGGAAAACAAAGGCTTTGATTTTTGTTAACGAAACATACAAAGCCAAAACAGTTGTTTTGAACCGCGAAAATTTCAGTTCCTTTTTATAAAAATAAAATTAATAAGGCTTTTTTCTTACGCATAACTTTTATCTATTAGACTTTTGGTGATGTGCCTTCAGTATATGAGTCGAATAAAAAGGTCAGGAAGATTTTTTTTAGTTTCATTTTTTCGGTACTCTTGTCAACAATATGGAATTCCGATTGTTGTTCCAATAACTATTTAAACTGTAAAATAATGAAGAAGCTAATTTTTATCCTGTTAGTTGGTTTAACAATAACCACACAAGCACAAACTGCCAGTTCGTATGAAGATGCTCTTAAGTTAAAAAGCGAAAGCAAATTTCAAGAGGCATTTCCAATGTTTCAGAAGCTATTAAAAAGTGATAGCAGTAATGTAAACTACTTGCATCAAACCAGCTTTCTTTACTCCAAATTGGGAGTAAGTCAAAAAACCGAAGCCGAAAAGTTGAAATGGTATAAAACCGGAGAATATTTAGCACAAAAGGCAATAAGGTTGGATGATAAAAGTGCCGGAGCACATTATGCTTATGCTTTGTCGCTCGGGCGTTTAAACGAAAACGCAAGTAGCAAAACCAAAATTGCAAATTCAAAATTGATAAAAGCAGAAGCAGAAAAAGCCATAGCCTTAAATCCAAAAGAAGCCGGCCCCTATCATATTATGGGTAGATGGCATCGTGTAATTGCAGGGTTTAATGCAATGGAAAGGGTTATGATCAATGCTTTTTTCGGAGGAGTGCCTATAGGTGGCACATACGAAGACGCAATCAAATTTTTTAATCAAGCCATAGCGCTCGAACCGAACTATGCCCTGCATCAATATGAAATGGCCATGACCTATTATGAACGCGATAGTGGCAATGATAAGGTGTATGCAAAAGTTTGGTGCGAAAAGGCCCTAAAATGCCCTGTATTAAATGATGATGACAAAGAGACCGTTAGAAAATGTAATGAGTTAATTAAGAAATTGTAACAAACTCCGGAAAAAGTAACAGTGCAGTGCAGCCTGGCGCCAATGAATTAAATATGAAAGTTGTATTATTATTTTATAAAAATAGCATTAGCATTAATACAGGTATTACATTTGCACTGTTTAAACAAATCGATAAAATCTATAGAAAATGAAAAAATTAATGATGATGGTAGCCGCTGTAAGTTTTGCAGCATTAACTACTGTAAGTGCTCAGCAGGCTGTTACTCCTGCATCTGCTCCAAAAGCTGAAACAAAAAAAGAGTGTTGCAAGAAGGATGCAAAAACAGCTTGTTGCAAGAAAGACGCAAAAGCATGTTCTTCTGCTGAAAAGAAAGCCTGCTCTCACGAATCTAAGGCTGAAGTAAAGCCTACAGGTGCTGAGGCTCCAAAGAACTAATTGTCAGATATTCTGACTTAACAAAAAACTGCCATCAACTGACGGCAGTTTTTTTTTGGTTAATTTTGACCATACTTCAAATATTGAGTCTTTAAAACGTAAATTTGTTTTACTAAAAAAGGGAATGACATGAAAGGAAGAATAATTGCAATTTCGATTCTATTAATTTTTTGCATTACACGAGCATCTAAAGCTTCGCAGATATTGATACCCATGGACGAAACGCAGAGCAATCACCTCAAAGCTTATGGGGTAGCCTACTGGGTGCTCAATAATGGTGTAGAAATACAGTGGCTGCTCAATTACCGCGGTGGTAGTTTTATGATAACCAATGCCGGATTGATAGAAAGTGAATGTAAAATCCGTGGTGTTTCTTACGAAATAATTGCCGATGCTCAGGCGGGAGCCATATTAGCAGAAATTGCAAATCCTGAAGTAAACATGGAAGTGATGAAACTGGAAAAGCCCCCCAAAGTTGCTGTATATTCTCCTAAAATAAATTGCCTTGGGACGATGCCGTTACCCTTGTGCTTACCTATGCCGAAATACCTTATGAATTAGTATATGACGAAGAAGTAACTACCGGACTCTTACCTACCTACGATTGGCTGCACTTGCATCACGAAGATTTTACGGGTCAGTATGGAAAGTTTTATGCTATGTATCACACGGCACCATGGTATCAGGAGCAAGTACGTACTGATGAAGCTATGGCGCATAAACTAGGATTTAACAAAGTATCTGAAATGAAACTGGCAGTAGCCTTAAAGATCAGGGATTTTACTGCTGGTGGAGGATTTCTGTTTACTATGTGCAGTGGCACCGACTCGTACGATATTGCTCTTGCAGCGCAGGGTGTTGACATTTGCGATCGGATGTACGATGGCGACCCTCCTACTCTAATTACAGTTCGAAAATGGATTTTTCGCAGTGCTTTGCTTTCGAAAATTTTAGACTTAGCACCAATCCGATGGAATACGAATTTAGCAATATTGATATATTGCCCGGTCAGCGGGGTATTTCAAAAGACAATGACGTATTTACCTTATTTGAATTTAGCGCTAAATGGGACCCGGTTCCTACTATGCTCTGTCAAAATCATACACAGGTAGTGCCAGGATTTATGGGCCAAACAACCGGTTTCGATTTGAAATTTATAAAACCATCAACCCTTATAATGGGTCAAAATAAGGCAGGTAGTTTTGCAAAATATGTGCATGGTGAATTCGGCAAGGGCACTTGGACTTTTTACGGTGGCCACGACCCCGAAGACTATCAGCATATGGTGGGCGACCCTCCTACCGATCTTAATTTGCACCCCAATTCGCCCGGCTATCGTCTAATATTGAATAACGTATTGTTTCCTGCTGCTAAAAAGAAAAAACAAAAAACATAAATCGCCCCATTACTTGCGACTACCAATTTTTTCTCAGCAATATCTACTATATGAAAAAACTCTCCTTTATTGCCCTCACATTAACTTTGTGTTGTTCTGTTGTTACCATTTACTCCTGCCGAAAAAGTAAGGTTGAAGATACCGATCAGCTTTTATATGACCTGGCCCATCAAAATACCGGTTTTATATGGTATAAAAATTTCAACTCGCTTTTACCAAAAAGCAGTGGCAGTGGTCATGCACAACCATTTCTTAAAGTGCGCTATAATAACATTGCTGCTACTCAATTAGACAGTGCTGGCAAAGTTCGTATCAATGCAAATTTTCCTCAGGGTTCGCTTATCGTAAAAGAGTTGCATCAGGATGGTGGCACACTGGCCCGCTACGCTATTTTGTATAAACAAACGGGTAATGGTTATGCCGATGCACGTGGTTGGGTGTGGGGATATGTAAATATTGATGGCAGTGTTGTAGAACCTAGCGTAAACAGAGGCGCTGCTTGTGTTGGTTGTCATTCGCAAACCGGCAGTATCGATTATATGCTGATGAATAAATATTTCCCATAAAATACTTCACAAGCCATGCAACATCGCAGTTGCTCTAAGTTACTGAACCTCCCTTTGTTCGAAATATTAATACACTCTTTTCTGAATTAATACAATGGCATAAGCTGCAACACCTTCTTCGCGGCCAATAAACCCAAGGCTTTCGTTTGTTGTTGCTTTTATCGAAATATCATCGGTTGAGATTTCTAAAATAGGCGCCAACACTTCCTGCATGCGTGTTATGTGAGGATTAATTTTTGGCTTCTCCAAACATACGGTGGCATCTATGTTTACTACTTTGTAATTCTTTTTATCAAGCAAGGCCATAACCTCAGCAAGAAGCTTCTTACTATCTATACCACGGTAGCTTTCATCGGTATTAGGAAAGTGATGGCCTATATCGCGCAAATTGGCAGCACCAAGTAAGGCATCGCATATAGCGTGCAGCAATACATCGGCATCGCTATGCCCTACCGCACCCTTGTCGCTTTCCAATGGCACACCGCCAAGCCACAACGGCTGTCCACTCTGTAACTGATGAACATCAAAACCAAATCCGATACGCATATTATTTTATTATTGAGGTTTATTGTACAAAGATAACATTCTATAGGTGCGTTCTGACAAACTTAAAATTGCTTTTCTATCAATAAATTAAAAGCATATTTGCAAAAAAAATAAAAATGGCTCTACCAGATATTTTCTCAAAAGATGTGTGCGATACGATTGTTGCACGTGTAAATAAGCTAACACCTCAATTGGCCTCGCAGTGGGGAAAGATGAATGTAGCGCAAATGCTTGCGCATAGCAATGTTACTTACGAGTTGGTTTATACCAATAAGCATAAAACTCCCGGTATGCTTATGAAATTTATTCTAAAATCTTTTATAAAGAAGAATATTGTGAACGAAGTTCCCTATAAAAACAACCTGCGTACTGCACCAGCATTTATTATTGCTGATGAAAGAGAATTTAATACGGAGAAAAAACGACTATTAGAATTTATAGACAAAACCAGGCAATTGGGCAGGTCTCATTTTGAAGGAAAAGAATCGCATAGCTTTGGAAAACTGACTGCACAAGAATGGAACAACCTTTTCTACAAACATCTCGATCATCACTTAACTCAGTTTGGAGCTTAGGTTTATTATTCTTCGTTTAAGGCAACCAATGCCTTTACCAACTTTATTTGCAAGCTGCAGGCAGCTTGCAAAACATAATGCTCACTTGCCTGATTAATGGACACCTGCTAACTAAACGCTTCACTTTTTTTTGTAATTGCTATGGTGAATTCGACTTCCTTTACTTTCAACTAATGGAAGTATAACAATACCCTTATAGCTGGCAGCGCTTTTTTCCACCATTGACTTTATAAATTTCCTCTATGATTTAGTTCATAATACATATGACTTTTTTGCAGAAAGTTTTTACCTCAAGAAATTGTTTTACGATATGATTTTTCACAACTAGCTAGGTTTTAGTGACCTTGCTATTAATGTGTTCTTGCAATCTGTAACAATAAGCACTTTTCTACTAATGAATCTGTTGGAAACAGGTTTTGTTTTTTTAAGCACCGCAAAAGCAAGTGCCTGTGCGATAAATGGGAAACAACATTATCTAAAATTACTACTAAAAGTCATTTTACAATTACAGGTGGTCTCAAAAAAAAACGCCAAAATCATATCCATATTGACAAGCCAACGTCAAACCAAGTCAAAACTTCGGTATGATTCAAAATGTGACAGCCCTACTCCACCAATACACGTGCATACTCTTTACCATAACGAATAATGTAAATGCCAGCACTTAGCCCATCTAATGATAGCATTGCGGTTTGCCGCATGTTAGACAGTTGTTTTACTATTTGTCCGTTTAGATTTAATACTAACACATCAAATTCTCTTTCGTGGTTGGCTATAAGTTCGTACTGATTGTTGCCTGTAGTTACCAAATCAAAAACATCGCTATTGATTGTTTTAGATGACTCGTTCAACATCATGCTATCAGTTGTAAAGGTTGTTGGTTTACTTGCTATCGAATAGATGTTCATATTGGCATTGCAACGCTTGCGCACCTTTACAGTGTACTTGGAGGCTGGCGCTAATCCAGTAAGTTGGGTTAAGCTTGTATTAACAGTTAACTTGCTCCAAAGGGTAGCATTTTGCTCTTTGTAAAAAATGACGTTATCATCAAATTGGCAACTTTGCACATCAGTCCAAGATACTTTGGCGGTAGTCGTGGTAATATTGAAAACTTTGACTTTGGTAGTAATTGGCAACTGACATACTACTGGTGCTACATTGTTACTATCACTATAAATGTTGACGTTGCTGCAATACACGCGCTTTTGATAATAGTAAGATTGTGGGTCGGTGGGGTTCTGATAGCTTAACATTACGAAGTGACTTTTACTTGCTACCGAGGTGAGTAGCGTCTGATTGGCAAAGTTTCCTGAACTATCAGAAAGATAGAGCCTGTAAATATTGCTTGCATTTGTAAAGCGGCCATAGTAGTCAAAGGTACAAGTAGTGAAATCGCCCGGACAATCGGCATGCTGGGTACCAAACCAGGCATCAATACGTGGGTTTACCCTGCTTACAAGTACATAATCAAAACCGCCTTTGGGATTTTTAATATCTCCATTTACAGAGTTTGCCTTACCCACCATGTATAGATTCTCGAACTTGGTACCTACAACAAAGTTGTCGGTTGCAAAAGCAATAGCAACATCGTTCTGGCTGCCACCATAACATTTGCTCCATTTAAATACCCCATTAGAATCAAGTTTTAGCAGCGCCATATCATTTTTGGTTACGGCATGGTTTCCGTTAATGTCGCCATTGTTGCTTGCAGTGGTTGCAAGTATGGCAATGTCAGTACCCATGGGACTAACATCCTGTCCCACATCTGCCAGGCTGCCACCGTAGTTGTATACGTTGACAGAGGTTGCCATATTCGTTGCATCAAAAGAAAATAGCATCACATCTTTATTTCCCTTATTGTTATTAAGGTCACCATTGCCTGAACGTGCATAGCCGGCAGCAAAATATCTGCTTTGTATTTTTTTTATGCTATAGAATTCATCATCCAAACTGCCGCCAATACAACGGCTGCTCACCTTGGCACCAGATGCTGTATCACCAATTATTACTATGCCATCGCGCAAGCCATTATTATCAGCTGCATCATTATTACTTGAAGCAGAAACGCCAACCATCAAAAACCGGTTGCCATCAACCAGAATTTTACGTGCATCATCATTTGCAGAACCGCCAAAAGATTTTTCCCATATAAGCGAAAGGTTGAAATCGAGTTTTACTGCCCACATGTCGCGACTACCCAAACTAGTGCTAATATCACCATTGCTGCTTGCCACACTTCCGCATGCATAATAGCTGGAACCTATACATACAATACTGTTGCCAACATCATCGGCAGTGCCACCCAGGCATTTTTGTTTTTTTAGATTGCCAAATTGATCAATGGCTAGTATCCACATATCGCTTTTTCCTCCCGCCCCATGCAGGCCACTTACATTACCATCGTTGCTATTGGTATGACCTGCAAGCACAAAACCGCCTGCCTCGCCCAATGCTATACTCATTAGCCGGTCGTTTTTGCTACCGCCAAAAGTTTTCTTCCACAATATTTGACCATCCTCGTTTACCTTTATAACCCATCCATCGCTTCCTCCATGATTTCCGCTTACCATGCTATCATTACTTAGCGTATAACCACACATTACATTGCTGCGGTCGGGCAATAGGATTGATCCGGTACACACATCCTCTTTGCTGCCACCAAAATTGTCGGTAAATAGTTGTTGTGCAAAACCACACACAGATGTTAGAAGCGCTAGTGCTAAAAGATAGTTGCTTTTCAATTGCATGAAAATTAATTTTTATGTGATTAAACAAATTTATTAGAACAGAAGATAAGAAAGCGCAAAACTAATTTTACACTTTGTTAACTAAGCAAAACGTCAGTAACAATAATGATGCAATTTATTAATATGGGTTGGCAGTATACCCTGTAGTTTTTGACTTTAGCCAAGCGTTATTGTTTGGTGGCTGTAATTTATTTTGGCTTGCTTTTACTATAGGGAATTCGTAGCCCTATACACCATGTTTTTTTCAATTGAAGCCAACCGTTAATTCTACCTTACGTTTGCAATTCTTAAAATTTATTCTTTCAACCCATTGCGTTTATCTTACTATAAATGGCAGTGCAATAGGAAGTTCCGGAGATGATGCATTGCTTTCGATAAAGAAAATGAGCAATCAGCGCTTTGTTGTTTCAGGAGGCACCAATACAGCAGCAGGTTACAAGCACAACCTACTCATGATTCTTAATTCGCAGTTAAATGTAATGAATAGTGCAGCAATTAATTTTCCATTTAAGACCCTCATTCTGCGCAATGCGGTTGAGAATAGCGATGGATCTATAACTGCCTTTAACTACGATTACCTGGCGGGTAATACAGACATGGGATTAGTTAAGTTTGACTCTATGCTAAATATGACCTGGGCTAAATGGTATGGAGATAATGCGCTGAACAAAACTCTTCATGGACTTATTAAAGATGGAAACATTTATTCCATTGGTATGGGAGAGGGCTTTGGCTTTGTGGATATCAATATAATTATGGTGCAAACGGATTTGAATGGAAATACTGTCAACAATGCTATTCGGCAGATTCCTTTCCTACTCAATATACCTATTCATATAGTTCTATCGGTTATACACCCACAATCTCTCCTGTGCTTTTGTATACTCAGGTTGCGGCATCTGCCATAACATCACAAATTGGACATATCCAAATATGTAATTATCTTCTTGCGCCTGCCGTCAATCTTGCTTCGTCCGACACCATTTTTTGTGACAAGAATTCGGTCAATTTTTTTTTATCAGCAAACAACCCCACCTCATGGTTATGGTTTTTTCAAGGTGGAAGACCATCTGTTAGCACAGCGCAAAACCCAACAAATATTTATTTTCCAAATGCGGGAGCATTTGATGTTTTGCTTATAGCCTGCAATTCTGCAGGCTGCGATACGTTATTTATTCCCGGCTTTATAATTGAGTATCCACTACCGGTGCCTCCCATTGTAACGCTTCAAGGCGACACCCTTTATTGCTCACTAGCAAACCAATATCAATAGTTTAGCACAAGCAATCCTACGCAAGTGCTCGATACCAATGCATGGTATACACCTACTGTAAATGGCAACTAATACTGCCTGATTACAGATACCAATGGCTGTCAAACTCCAAGTAACATAGTTGGATTTTTTCTTGGCACGTCAACATTCTCAGGTGCCAACGCTAAGACGCCCCTAATGGTTCTTAACAACCAGATCTACTATAACTTGCCAGAAACCAAAGAACCCATTACGCTAGTAGTTTACAATATGCAAGGAGCTATACAGCAACATATACAGGTACGTGGTCAGGGGAGTTTGATGCTTCAAAATATCGCTGCAGGCTGCTATTGAATTTCGCTTATAAATACCGATTTTATTTATAACACCCACTTGGTTATTATCAACTAAATAATATGTATGAATCCAGCATTTACAGGCATTTCAATGCTACTGCCTTCCCTTATACTCGAAATATATTTTTGGACAAATCCAAAGTTGAACTTTGGATTTGTCCATTTCTATTCTTCCCATTCTTGTAACTATTTAGAGCGGATTAGTAATAATGAACCGTTGCCATCGATAACGAAAATTGCATTAATAATTTTCATTTTTCCTATAGTTTACTTTACAAATTCTCATTTCCTAAATTGATTATTATTGGCTCAAGAGCCTTGACTGTGTTGATTTAAGAATTTAATGGCACCTTCTTCACTATTCAAAAACAGGAGAATCAATGTTGGACAAATTCAAAGTCAAACTTTGGATTTGTCCAAAACACCTAAAAATTATATGAATACTAATTATTTTATAAATATTGCAATCCTCCGGTATGCAAACACAAAATATTCGCTCCCGGCTCGAAGTAATTATTACGAACTAATGCATCTACACCATACATCATTTTTCCGGTATAGATAGGTTCGATAGCAATGCCATGCTTATGATAAAATGAGTTACAATAGCAGCTAAGTTGGTTATTTCTTTTACCATATCCCCCAAAGTGAAAGTCACCAATCAGTTTAATGTGACTTCGTACCTTTTCATTATCATTTAAATTCTTTTGAATTCTTGCGTGCACATCTTGCAATTGCTTATGCACCACTATGCCGCAAATTATACTGTTGCTTCCAAGCGCAATTCCTGAGCATGTGGCACCTGTGCCTACAGCAGTTATTATGTGAGAATATGAATTTGCTATGCCTAGTAACATTAATGCAGCTCCCTTCACCCCTTCAGAATTGTCGCCACCTTCAGGAATAATAAAAGCATTAGGAAACTTACACTGCAATTGAGCAAGGTATGCAGGCTGATTGCGCAGACTATACTCGCTGCGCGAAACAAAATGCAAATGCATGTCATGAAGTTCGGCTTGCTTTAATGTTTTATTAGATTGTGCAGTTAATTCATCTCCCCTAATAAGTCCTATCGTTTGTAAGTTGAGTAAGTTACCGGTTGCTGCTGTAGCAGCAACATGATTGCTATAGGGTCCGCCAAAAGTGAGTAGAGCCGAATTCTGCTGTTGCAAAGCTTTTTGGATATTGTAATACAACTTAAAAGGCTTATTGCCATTGATTGACGGATGTACTGCATCAAACCGCGCCATACTTACGGCAACATGAGCAGCATCATAGATGCTGCTGTGCAACCGGGCAATAGGCGGAGCAATTAATAATTTATCAAGCAGTGTAGTGGTTGCATTCATTGGTGCAAATAACTGATTTGCAAATTGAATTGAAAGGCAGTGTTTTACATTTTTCTATGCCATACGAATCCCTAACTTTTTTTAGTTTTAAGAATTCATCTTGCTGGCCTTTTAACTTAATCAAATACTTTTGCCCCATGAATGAGGAAAAAGAAGGCTGGATGTCGAAATTCGAAAAAGACGATTATTATCTGACACCAGAGGGGTACGTTGTATTTACTGAAAAGTATCACCTTAAACGAGGCTATTGCTGCCAAAGCAACTGTAGGCATTGCCCTTATAAGAAAAAGAAACGCCCCTCATCAGGGGACTATGGCCCGGTTCAGGAATAATTTTTATCCCCATTTGCGACTAATAATTAAAAATATACCTTTGGCACTTTCATTAAATTATACTCAGAAATATATATGGTGGTCACTAATGATATAAAAGAAATAATTCCGCACTGCAATTTATTTGAAGTATTAGAGAATCAAATGGGCCATGAGCAGGTAGTATTCTGTTATGATAAGGCTACCGGACTTAAAGCTATTATTGCTATTCATAATACGATACTGGGACCATCGCTAGGTGGCACACGGATGTGGAAATACGATAACGAGTCGCAGGCATTGAATGATGTGTTGCGCTTGTCCCGTGGGATGACATATAAGGCATCTATAAGCGGGACTAAATTTAGGAGGAGGCAAAGCAGTTATAATTGGCGATAGCAAAAAGGATAAAACTGATGCTATGTTTCAAAAGTTTGGTGAGTTTGTAAATAGCCTCAATGGACGTTATATAACTGCCGAAGACGTAGGAACATCAACAAGTGATATGGTTAATGTTTCGAAAAAAACGAAGCATGTAACCGGACTTCCTGAAGCTATGGGTGGTGGTGGCGATCCATCGCCTGTAACAGCATATGGTGTGTATATGGGAATGAAAGCTTCGGCAAAGGAGATGTGGGGCAGCGATAGCCTTGCAGGTAAAAAGATAGTAGTACAGGGATGTGGTCATGTAGGCCAGAGCCTTGTAAAATACGTATCTGACGAAGGCGCCAAAGTTTATGTTGCCGATATAAATGAGGACACCCTCAAGCGTATGAATGCTGAGCATAAAGCCGAAGTAATAGATAAGGATGCGGTATATAGTTTTGAAATGGATATATACGCCCCTTGTGCTTTGGGTGCCACGCTTAACGACACTACCATACCGCAATTAAAATGTGCCGTTGTTGCTGGTGCTGCCAACAATCAATTGCACGATGAGAATAAGCATGGCAACATGCTAAAGGACAAAGGCATCATTTACGCTCCCGACTTTTTAATTAATGCCGGTGGTCTAATTAATGTGTACAGCGAACTTAATGGTTATAATCGAGAAAAAGCGTTAGAATCAACTCGCCATATTTTTAATGTAACTTCTGACATTATCAAGAAGGCGAATGTTGATAATATTCCTACAGTAATGGCTGCCAAACAAATGGCCGAGGCACGCATTGCTGCTAAACTTTCTGCCTAATACGATATTTAATTTAAACGTTCCCTAGGCCTTTTGGTCTGCCCTAAACTATGCTTAACCGAAGACAACTGCGAATAAAAGTAATGCAGGCTCTGTATGCTTTTTTCCAAAACCCTCAGCAGGATGCAACTGTAGCGATTAATAACCTTATTACAAGCAACAAGCGTACCTATGATTTATATATTCTATTGCTCTCAGTTTTTAATGAGCTTGCCTCATTAGAACTTGCTTACATTGATGATGCTCCAAAGCGCCTGGCAACCCGCAATCCCCTTTCATTTCGATCTCGTATTAGTACCATGGCCTTTGTAAAATGGCTTCAGGGCGACTTTATTTTTAACGAATACGTGCGGAAAAATTCTCTATCATGGCAAAAGGAAAAGGATACGTTTGATAAAATTTACTTTAACATAAGGCAGGATCAGGACTATCGCGATTATGTAAACGAAGAAGCGCCCTTGCCCAAAATGGAAAAGGCGTTGTTAAAAAAAATATTTACTGAGTACTTTGAGAAGAATGAAGTGTTCTCGCATTACATTGAGGAGCAAAACGTTTTTTGGGCCGAAGGTTTTGAAATGCAATGCGCATACGTTCATAAATCACTTGATTCCTTCAACCCCTCATCTTCAAAAAACAGCATTTTGCCGGCATATAAAGAGACCGAAGAAGACATTGATTTTATTCGGAAATTATTTACCGAAACCATTCGTAACGACAAGGAGTTTGCTACGCTTATCAGTGAAAAAACAAAAAATTGGGATGTCGACCGCATTGCTATAATGGATGTCATCTTACTTAAAATGGCTCTTTGCGAAGTACTTTACATGCCAAACATTCCAATTAAAGTAAGCATAAATGAATACATTGACATTAGCAAAATATACAGTACTCCAAAAAGCAATTCTTTTATAAATGGAATAATTGATAATCTTGTTATTGAACTTAAGCGACAAAGCAAAATTACAAAGACCGGGCGGGGACTTGTTGAATAATCCTAGTAGCCATGCATTTGTTAGCAACACTTACATTAAGATTAAACTACTACCCCACTTTGGCCTAATGGCCAAAGGTGTCAGCTAATTGTAATTTCATTGGCATATTTTCTAACTTTAGAATATCACGCAAGGTTGCGCTTTCAACTACATGGTAATTTTATAATTTCGCACGCTCTGAAATATTATGTTAGCACTAATTAGAAAAGAACTTAACAGTTTTCTCAACTCAGTAATTGGCTATATAGTCATTATCGTGTTCCTGCTTACTATAAGCCTATTTCTGTGGATATTTCCCGATAGCGACCTCAACTTGCTTGCAAACGGGTATGCTTCGTTAGACCCTCTTTTTATTATTGTTCCCTGGGTTTTTATGTTTTTAATACCAGCAATTACGATGCGTGCTTTTGCCGAAGAAAAAAAATCAGGCACGCTGGAATTATTACTTACCAAACCAATGAGCGAAATACGAATTGTAAGTGCCAAGTTTCTGGCTGCATCGGTTATTGTGTTGTTTGCCTTATTGCCTACACTCATTTACTACTTCACTATACATCAATTGGGCACTACTAAAGGGAATATTGACATTGGTGCCACCTGGGGCTCCTACATTGGTTTGTTAATGCTTGGGATGATTTATGTCTCCATCGGCATTTTTGCAAGTTCTATTACCGATAATCAGGTAGTTGCTTTTATAACCGGATTGTTTCTTTGCCTGGTTTGTTTTATTGGATTCGAAAAACTGTCGCTGTTGCCAATGCCCAATCAGGTAAGTAATGTGTTCATTTTGTTGGGGATCAATGCACACTACATTAGTATAAGCCGCGGTGTGATTGATACACGCGATTTAATATATTTTGTATCGGTAATCGTATTCTTTTTAATGGCCGCCCGGTTGGTACTGGAAAGCCGCAAATGGAAATAATTGAAAACAGTTTATATATCAATAACAATTGAGCAGTTTATTAAAATGAGCTTTAGTTTAAAAAACATAAAACGCTAAAAGGGCAAACGCCAAATGAAAAAGTCGCAACAACTTATCTACTTTTCGTTGGTTACCGCAGTAATTGTGGTAATTAATATATTGGCAAGCTATCTCTTTACAAGGATTGACTTAACCGAAGATAAGCGGTTTACACTTTCCACAAATACACGTGTTGTGTTGTCTGAGTTGAATGATGTGGTTTTCTTCAAAGTTTACCTTGAAGGCGACCTGCCTCCGGATTTTAGGCAATTGCAAAACGAGATTAAAGACAAACTCAACGAAATGCGCATTTATGCAAAAGGCAATCTCGAATACGAGTTTATTGATCCCGGAGCATTGGAAAGTGATAAACAAAAAGAGAGCCTGGCGAAACAATTGATAGGTAAAGGAATTTTTCCAACAACTATTCAAACAAAGGAGAGTGATGGCAGTTCACAAAAAAGTCTTTTTCCGGGAGCGGTTATTACCTACAACAACAATGAGCAAAGTTTAAATTTTATTCAAGAGCAAATTGGCGTGAGCGATGAGCAATTGCTTAATACATCTATTCGCACACTTGAGTACAACATCGTTAATAAACTTAGAGCAATGACCCAAAAGCGTCCCCATCAGATTTGTTTTTTGCAAGGGCAAGGCGAATGGACCAGTGGTTATATGGGTGATATTACCAACGAGCTTAACAATTCATACATTACCGAGTATAAGGCTATTGATGGAAAACTCAATGCGCTTAACAATTATAGGGTAGTAGTAATTGCCAAACCGGATTCTGCCTTTGACGAAAAGGACAAATTCATTCTTGATCAATTTATTATGAAAGGTGGCCGTGTGCTTTGGTTGTATGATTATGCTTATGCCAACATGGACAGCCTTACTCGCGCTGATGAAAGCATTGCCATACCGCTAGACCTCAACCTGAATGATATGCCCTATCGTTACGGTGCCCGTGTAAACGTTAATATGATTGCCGATTTGCAAAGTGTTCCCATTCCAATTGTAATGGGCAACACCGGCAATAAACCCCAAATGGCCATGCGCCCTTGGATTTACTTCCCCATGATTTTTCCAGTGAGTACCCACCCACTAGTAAATAATCTGAATGCAGTAAAATTTGAATTTTGCAGTTCGGTTGATACCATTGCTGTAAAAGGAATTCGAAAGACGATATTGCTTGCAACCTCTCCATACAGTCGAGAGTATAATTTACCATCAAGATTTAGCTTGGAAATGATTCGCAAGCAACCTGACCGCACTTTATTTAATGAAGGCACAAAATCGCTTGGTGTATTATTAGAAGGCTCATTTAGTTCTTTATTCAAAAATCGGATTCCACCAACTATTGCTAACGACACCGCCATTGGTTTTAAAGAAGAAGGTGTGCCAACCAAAATGATTGTAATTGGTGATGGGGACATTATTAAGAACGGAATAAATAAATCGACCGGTAAAATATTTCCTTGTGGCTACGATCGCTACAATAACCGAATGTTTGGCAACAAGAGCCTGATACTTAACATGATTGATTATTTAGCCGATGATAGCAACCTGATAGAATTACGTAATAAGGAAATAAAACTTCGCTTGCTCAACCGTGAAGTGGTGAAGGCAAATGCCTCCATTATAAAAATAGTAAATGTAGTAGCACCTATTATTTTCCTACTTCTTATTGGCATAATAAAATGGTGGTGGCGCAGAAGGCTATATGCAAGCACCACGAATTGATATTTAAATAGACTCTAAAAAAAATGCAGCGGTTACAATAATCGTTGCAACTTGTAAATACAAAAAATAGAAATGAAACGTAATTTACTCCTGCTCCTTGCACTAGCTGCTTTAGGCGGAATCACCTGGTATTTCATTGGCACAAGTGGCACAAGCACTTTACAACGCGAACTAAGTGATTTTGCAGTTGAGGATACAGCATCAATCACAAAAATTTTTATCGCAACAAAAGAAGGACAACAAATTACCCTTAAGCGCAAAGACGCAAACACATGGATTGTGAATGATGCATTTATAGCTCGCCCAGATGCCATTCGTTTACTACTATTAACGATAAAGCAAGTAGAAGTGCGCAGCCCTGTTGGCAAGAGGGCATACAATAATATCATTAAGCGTATTGCTGCCAATGGTGTAAAGTGCGAAGTGTATGCAAAAGATGAATTACTTAAGACCTACTATGTTGGAGGTCCTAATCAGGATCAATTGGGAACCTATATGTACTTAGAAAATAGTGCGGTGCCATTTATCACCCATATTCCTGGGTTTAATGGATATCTTACTCCGAGGTACATTACCAATATTTACGATTGGCGCGATAAGCGTGTGTTTGCCATAGCAAATGGAAATATTAAACAGTTGCAAATAGAAAGTCGCGAACTTCCCAACATTGATTTTAGTCTGGCTGTAAATGGTGCGAAAGACTTTCAGATTACCGACAAACTTTCGAATGAAAGTTATGCTGCCGATGCAGATAAAATTGCGATGTATCTTAAGATAATTGGTAAAAGCTCTTTTGAAGGCGTTGAAACACATCTCTCACGACAAGTGATTGACTCCACTTTAAACCTGGGTTGGTTTAGAAAAATAACTGTTACAACCGGTGATGGTAAAGAGATTATGATGCAAATGTACAAGCTGAAAAATCTTGAAGTAGATCCTGATGCAACAGAACCTCCCCCCAATAGGCCTATACATGATAAAGATCGTTTTTTGGCAAGAATTAATGAGGATAGTTTATTTGTACTTGCCCAATATCAAATGTTTGACAAGTTATTTCAGAAACCTGAAATATTCAAATAGTTGAATTAAACTTTTCCAAGAAATTCCATCAATTCAGCCTCGGTTTTAATTTTTACTTCACGGGCTTTACTACCTTCAAATGGTCCTATAATGCCGCTTGCTTCTAACTGATCAACCAGGCGACCTGCACGGTTATAACCCAACTTTAACTTACGCTGCAACAAACTTGCACTTCCTTGTTGATTCTGCACAATGATTCGTGCGGCCTCTTCAAACAAAGGATCTCTATCGGCAGCCGAGAAATCGGCAACTGACCCGGATTCACCTTCGGGGCCCACATATTCAGGCAGCATAAAGGCTTCAGGATATCCGCGCTGCGCGCCAATGAAGTCTGTAATTTTTTCAACCTCGGGTGTATCAACAAAAGCACATTGTATACGCAGCAAATCTGCTCCGGTACTTAGCAACATATCACCTCTTCCAATTAATTGATCGGCACCTCCGGCATCCAAAATAGTTCGCGAATCTATTTTGCTGGTAACACGAAATGCAATACGTGCAGGGAAATTTGCCTTTATAGTTCCGGTAATAATATTTACCGAAGGTCGCTGTGTGGCAATAATTAAGTGGATACCAATGGCACGGGCCAATTGCGCAAGGCGGGCAATAGGCATTTCTACTTCGCGGCCGGCAGTCATTATAAGGTCGGCAAACTCATCTACTACAAGCACAATATAAGGTAGAAAACGATGGCCGTTTTCTGGATTTAATCTTCGTTGAATAAACTTGGCATTGTATTCTTTTAAATTACGCACTTGTGCATCTTTAAGCAGTTCATAACGATTATCCATTTCTATGCAAAGCGAATTGAGGGTATTCACAACTTTTTTGGTATCGGTAATTATTGCTTCTTCTTCGCCCGGAAGTTTGGCTAAAAAATGTCGCTCGATTTTCTTGAAAAGAGTAAGCTCTACTTTCTTAGGATCTACTAAAACAAACTTTACCTGAGCTGGATGTTTTTTATATAGCAACGAAACAAGTATAGCATTTAACCCAACCGATTTACCTTGCCCGGTAGCACCTGCCATTAGTAAGTGAGGCATCTTGGCAAGGTCGGTAACAAATACTTCGTTAGAAATTGTTTTTCCTAAAACGATAGGTAAATCATAGTCACTGTTTTGAAATTTTTCGGATGCAACTACCGAACGCATAGAAACCACATCAGCGGTTTGATTTGGAACCTCTATGCCTATGGTTCCTTTGCCGGGTATAGGTGCAATTATTCGTATACCAAGAGCGGCAAGGCTTAAGGCAATATCATCTTCGAGGTTTTTAATTTTTGAAATACGCACACCAGCTTGCGGCACTATCTCAAATAGGGTAACGGTTGGACCTACAGTTGCTTTAATTTTTTCAATTCCAATATTGTAATGCCCCAGCGTTTCAACAATTTTATTCTTGTTCGATTCAAGTTCGGCTTTCAATTCTTCGGGCGATAATTTGCTCTTATTACTAACATAATTTTCAAGCAAATCAATATCCGGAAACTGATAGGATGATAAATCAAGCTTTGGATCATACTCTCCCATATTAGCCAACACTTGTTGCACATTCATTTCTGTCTCTTCTTCGGGCAACAGGCTATTTTCAATAGTCAATGGCACCGTGCTTTCAATAACATCAGTAGTTTTATCCTCTTCAGTAACAGCTATGGTTTCTTCAATAATATCATCTGGTGGCATAATTATTTCCAACTCCTGTGTATCGGCTACTTCTAATATGGGAGATTTTAAAGCAATATTCTCAACCAACTCAGGAGATGATGTAACATCAAACTCAACCGGCTCAAATACCTGATGGTTCACCAATCGTTCTTCTTCTAATACAGGTGCATTGGCAGTTTGTTCCAAAATTTCCTTCTGCATCATTTGTGTTTCATCGGGCTGCATTTTCTTTTTCGACAAATCAAATTTTATATTGAAATACAAAGAAGAAAATGCCGTTGCGGCAAACAGTAAAAACAACACGGTGCCTAAGGAGCCCATTGCCGATTGCAACCACACAGCCATATTGAATCCATACTTACCAGCAATAAAAAGAAATTCACTTTTGTTAAGTAATACAAAGCCGCAAGTTGCAGGCACCCAAAACAATAAAAAAAGCGACATAGCAGCCACTCGTGGCCAACTAAAAAATTTGGCTTTGAACAATAAAACAAAGCCTGCCAAAAATGAAACCATCGAAAAAACCAACGAAGCAATTCCAAAGGATTTGTATATAAATAAGTGCGCAAGAATAGCCCCTGTTTTTCCCATCCAATTATTGAGCATAATATTTGTATCGCCAAACAATTGCCAATAACCGGTATTTGCTACTTTATCAAAATCCGATTGATAGGAGAATAAATAACCTGCAAACGACAAAAAAGAAAATAAAGCAAATAGGGTGGCTAAAAATCCGGCAGCAAGAATCCATTTAGAAAAATCCCTGGGTTGTTGAATTTCGGTTTCTTCAACTTCTGCTTCAACTTCTGCTTTCTTCTTTTTACGAACGTTGCGTGAGTTTTTCTTGTCTGCCATATTATCCAATATTTCAGGTTCGGGTAGGGTTTCAATTACTGGCTCTTTATATCTGTTACCTTTCAACATAGTTTAGTGATTTGCTGGTTTAGTGATTAAATTCTTTGATGTATGATAGCGCGTAAGCCACATGGCTCTTTGATGATTGGTAAAATTAATCTTTCGGGAGGCTTGTTCTTGCTGCATTACGAAGATGATTTCTGATTTTTTTAACAGCACTATAATTTCTGCCAATGCAACACAGGCAACACTTACAGGCCATTTGTGTTAATAAAGGCAGAAACTTAAACAAGAGCTTGTTTTATTAATGCCCGTTATTTTTTGATAACAAAAAAACTATTGTACATTCGTCTCATACTATTCAGAAGGATATATGAAACAATGTGCATCCACCGTATGTATGGTCAGACCCGGGCATTTTGGCTATAACATGCAAACTGCTTCATCAAACAAATTCCAGGTAAACACCGATACAGATATGTCGTTGGTCATGACCGAGTTTGATCATATGTACCATCAATTAATAAACGCTGGAATAGAGGTATTCGTATTTGATGATAAAACAGATGTAATCACCCCTGACAGTATTTTTCTCAATAATTGGTTTGCTATGCTACACAACCAAAACGCATTTATTTTCCCAATGATGGCCGAAAACAGGCGTCACGAAAAAAGAAATGATATAATAGAGACGCTGGCAAAAAAACACAAAACACAAACTATTGAAGACTGGAGCCGTTACGAAAAATCAAATGAGTTTCTTGAAGGCACAGGAAGCATGGTACTGGATCATGTAAATGCTATTGCCTATGCAAGCCTTAGCGAGCGTACCCATGAGCAACTATTTTTGCATTTTTGCAGCTACATAAATTACAAACCAGTCACCTTCCGAACATTTATAGATCAATTTCCGATATATCATACAAACGTTGTCATGTCTGTAGGCGAAAAATTTGCAGTGCTAGGGTCGCAAAGCTTTTTAAATGCAAGCGAAGAAAGATTAGTAAAACATTATTTGAAAGTGACAGACAAGGAACTAATAGAAATAACCAATAATCAGGTAATGCAGTACTGTGGAAACATTTTGCAATTGCAGGATAAATATGGTGATAAAAAAATATTGCTGTCGGCAAAAGCTAAAAATGCCTTTACACCCGAGCAGTTAGAAATACTTGAAAAGCATGGCGAGCTATTGGTTTGCAATGTGGATACTATTGAAACCATTGGTGGTGGAAGTGTAAGGTGTATGGTTGCTGAAGTCTTTTAAACTAATTAACATGAAAGATATTGAAAATACAAATGATATAATATTGCTGGTTGATGAGTTTTACAAAAGTGTAAATGCAGACGAATTACTATCACCGGTTTTTAACCAAAGTGCCAAAGTGAACTGGGATACACATCTCGAAAAAATGTACCGTTTCTGGGGCACCATGCTAATAGGAACTATGAATTATTCGGGGTCGCCCTTTGATAAACATGTAGGACATGGCATAGCTTCTATTCATTTTGACCGCTGGCTTGCCATGTTTACAAAAACTATTGACCTACATTTTGAAGGCCCCAAGGCAGAAGAAGCCAAGGCCAAAGCGGCCAATATTGGCAACATTTTTAATAATAAATTGCAAAATATCTAACTATAAACAGCAAAATATATGTGATGAATAATTTTGATGAAATAAATCGTTTGGTTGAAAAATTAATACATTTGCACCAAGAGAGTGCAGAAAAGAATAGTAGTTTGAATGATGAAATTGGCAAGTTGACTAGTCAACTTGTTAAAAAGGAGGAACAAATTTCGATGCTGCAACGAAATCTCGAAGTTGTCAAGTTAGATAGCGGCAATGGCACGTCAGATGAAAAGGAAGAATTGAAGCGCAAACTGAATATGTATATTGTAGCAATTGACAAATGCTTAAGCGGAATGAAGATATGACTGAAGCCACAACCATAGAAGTTGTTCAAATAGCAGACCTGGATTTTAAAATCAGTATATCAAATTCCGAACGAGAATCGTTAACAACAGCAGTTTCTGAAATAAATCAAAGAATAAAGGCTTATAAAAAGCAATACGATATTCATGACCGTACACAATTGCTGGCTATGACTTTAATTAAATTGGCAACCGACTTTGAGGTTTTTAGGGCAGAGGCCAACAAGAGTAAATCTGAGTCCTTAACACATCAACAAGCACTACTTACTAAATTGAATGATTATTTAAATAATCAGACTCGTTCTTTGAAGGTATCATCTAATCAATAAACCCTCGGTTTATTGTCAAGATATCCCGTTTGTTTCCTGACTCTCATATTTAAACTCAACATTTAAATACCATTGGAGCAACACTTAGCGATATTGTAATACAGGCCTCACCGATTGCTACGGTAATCGGATATGTTCGCATATCAGTGGAAGTAAGAATGTATCCGGATGCTCCACCCATGTATAATTGGGGTTTAAAATGGTAAGGGAAGCAAGCGGGTTTTTTATTGGCTATACTCAAGGCTGGCACATACATTTTTCGGTTGTCCGAAATTTCGCCATGCATTGGTTATCAATATATTTAAATGGTCTTAAGTAAAATTTTAGTTTAACAATTTATCAGCAAATATTTTAAATAAAAAAATGGATTCTACTATATTATTAGTTATAACAGCTGTGTCGTGCCTGGTGGTCGGGGCAGCGTTGGTGTATTTTATAATGAACAAAACCGCCTCAGGCAAAGTGTTAGCTGCAAGCGAGCAAGCCAAAGCAATTGTTCATGAAGCAGAAGCAAAGGCCGAGGTTGTTCAGAAAGACAAGCTACTGGAAGCCAAAGACAAGTTTTATCAACTAAAAACTGAGCATGATAAAAAGATTGCAGAGCGTGAGAAAAACATGGTTAACAATGAAAATAAGCTAAAGCAACGCGAGCAATTGGCCAATCAGCAAATAAATCAGCAAAAGGAGCAATTAGCGCGGAAGCAAGCGGAAGTTGAAGCCATTCAGATAAGTTTGAAGAATCAACAAGACCAATTGGAAAAGCGTAAGTCAGAGGTTGACAAGGCGCATGAGAAACAAGTACAGCAATTAGAAAAAATAGCCGGCTTGAGCCAGGCTGATGCAAAATCTCAATTAGTGGAAGCACTTAAAAATGATGCCAAGGCAAGTGCTATGTCATTCATAAAGGAAACGGTAGAAGAAGCAAAACTCACCGCAAGTAAAGAAGCAAAAAAGGTAGTAATTCAAACTATACAGCGTGTAGCTACCGAGCATGCTATAGAAAATGCAGTTACCGTTTTTAATATTGACAATGATGAAATTAAAGGAAGAATAATTGGAAGAGAAGGAAGAAACATTAGAGCACTAGAAGCAGCTACAGGGGTAGAAGTAATAGTAGACGATACTCCGGAAGCAATCATACTTTCATGCTTTGATCCGGTTCGCAGAGAATTGGCGCGTCTTGCACTTCATCAACTGGTGAGTGATGGGCGCATACACCCTGCACGTATTGAAGAAGTGGTTAACAAAGTGCGCAGACAGTTGGAAGATGAAATTGTGGAGGTTGGCAAGCGTACTGCTATAGATTTAGGAATACATGGCCTTGCCCCTGAATTAATAAGGATGGTGGGCCGCATGAAATACCGAAGCAGTTACGGACAAAATTTGTTGCAGCATAGCCGCGAAGTTGCTAATCTATGTGCTATAATGGCAACCGAATTGGGCTTAAATGTTAAGCTAGCGAAGCGCGCAGGACTTTTGCATGATATAGGCAAAGTTTCCGAAGACGAACCTGAATTGCCACATGCTATACTGGGAATGAAGCTTGCAGAGAAGTTTAAGGAGAATGCTGAAGTGTGTAATGCTATAGGAGCACATCACGATGAAATTGAAATGACCAGTTTAATATCGCCCATCATACAGGTGTGTGATGCAATATCCGGTGCACGACCAGGTGCGAGGAGAGAAATTGCCGAGCAGTATATGAAGCGTCTTAAAGACCTTGAATCTTTGGCTTCTTCTTATGCAGGAGTCGAAAAATCTTTTGCCATTCAAGCAGGACGTGAGCTTCGTGTAATAGTTGAAAGTGGTAAAGTAAATGATAAACAGGCCGATGACATGTCGTTCCAAATAGCCCAACGCATACAAAACGAAATGACCTATCCCGGTCAGGTGAAAGTTACCGTTATACGTGAAGTACGAAGTGTAAATATTGCCAAGTAATTTTCTACCGATACATCTTTTAAAACACTGCTTTTATTGGGCAGTGTTTTTTTTGTCAGAAGAAAAACGTTAATAGTGGTGCATTATTATTAGATGGTAAAAGGTAACAGCTACCCTACCCTATTTCTTATGCTGTAAAAGAAATATTATTTTTCTGCCTTTATAATATCAATCTCTCAAATATTGATATCAATAGCAGGTGATTATTAACGGTGAGGTTATTAGTTGCAATTGTACTTAATCATCACTGTGTCCTTTCGAATTTTGGACCTTACCTGAACGCCACATTTTATCTTCTTCCTCCAATTGCTTTTTCAATTCGCTGCTCATTTCTCCAGCTTTTAACGAATCAAGATTTGGCTGTCCGGCATTGACCCAAGCGGTGTACCAAAAACTACCAACCGCAATTATAGAGCTCCTCATTCTTCGTTCTACCATCCCATTTAGCAATTTGTCATAATCTGCTGTATATGCCTTGGAATATGTTTTTACAGTAGTAACACCGCGCTGTTCAAAGGCGTACTTCTTATCCTGATCATACTTGGCATTAAGTATTCTCTCAAACCTTAATACAGAATCGTGTGCAGCATAACTCTCGCGTACTACATTCCATATGTATTCCTGAGGGTCCTTAATATATTCGGCACGGCCTACAAGGTAATCGTAATCGTTGCCATACGATTCAGGTATTCGGCTTTCCCAAAAGCCATGAATGCCGTGTTGCCCCGTTAACTGTCCATTGTAATTTTGTGTGCAGTGCAAGGGTACATGTGCATCGCCAACGTAATGTCCCAGGTCGGCCGAGTAATGAAGAATTTTTTCTACATTCCCATTTCGCATGGCTGCCGTTAGATACCCTAAAACGCGAACTACATGCCAGGGCACTATGCCATATTCATTCAATGTATCTTCTGTGAATTTTTTAACAGCCTCATCCCATTTTTTGGGTAAGGTATCAAATGGGTTTTCACCATAATGATCAAGATCGATATAATGACGGGGGGCTTCTTCCTTAATGGCATATCTACGCTTATCAGGATCGACAGCGTGTTCAGTAACAAACTCCAGATGTTGCTTGTAAAAGCCTAGCATCTCTGGTGGAAGGGTAAAAACACTCATCCTGTTAATGCGCTGATGCCCCCAAAAGCCCCAGGAACATAACACGATGCCAACAACTAAAATTGATGCGATAAGTAAACCAGGATGTAAATTTTTCTGTTGCATATTATTTACTCAACACTTTCTTCCCATGCGCTAAAAAGCAAATCGAGTAACTCGTTTTCTTCGCGGGTAACTTTCTGGTCAGCTGTAACCAGTTTCATTACCATATCAATAAATTTGTTGCGCTCCTCAACGGTGCTATCACTATAAAAATCATCCATGCATTTTGCAAAGTGCGACTTATACTCATGCAAACCTAGGTTGCTGATTATTTCCATTTCGTTGTCTAAGTTGGTTGTGAATGGAAACGAATCAACCAAATACTTCCTTATCACCAAATCTTCTTCGTAATTAAACTCGTTGTCAATGGCGCATAATATGTGCAACATGTGATAACCTGCGATAGCTAAATTCATTCTTTCTGGCATGGCTAAATGGATTTTTATTTTATTAATAGCTTGCGAAAATAATTATTATATGTAACAGTGCAATTTTCTTAGTTATGCTATTATGTTAAAATGCCGATTAATAGTTTGCTGTTAATTGGTTTAGCATTGAAAAAATATTGAAACACTATAGCTTTTGCTTTTTAGTTACCTGATAAAATTAAAAGTCGAAGCCTATAAGTGTTAGCTTGCAGCATAGAGATGCAAATAAATGTATCTCAAGTAATAGCGAAACTTGCCGAATGAGCTTTGAATTACACCCGCATTTTTTGGCTAATTGAAAGCACATCTTGGTGCGAAATGCAGAAAATCTTAGGGCAGGTGGCTCATACACAAATTAAAAAAAGAAACCATCGCATATACTTAACGTAACAAACTAAGTGCTACAATGTGAGAATTGTTATTTTAGAAAATCTCCAACTTGAATGCTTGATGTTACTAATAAAAGTTTCTATTGAATTATTAAAACTTAGTTTTAAAGTCAATGCAAAAAGAGTTTTTCAAAAGGGCTATTTATCAAATCCAGTTTGAACAACGCGTTATCAATTTCACGCTATTCCATAAAAACACGAACACCACTAAATAGACATCGGTACATGTTTCTTAAGACGATGAGTAACTGGGCTTATAGCACAAGTTTCGGTTTTCAAAAAAAACTGCTCATGGCTTTTTGTTGCCATGAGCAGTAGTACTTCTGCTATTATGTTTTTGAGAATCTCTTTTATTGGTATCGTTAAATAAGGAGATTATTCAGACACCTTGATTTATTTAATGTATTGCCAATTTCACTTCTTCAAATCATAACGATCGGCATTCATTACCTTAATCCATGCATTTACAAAATCGTGAACAAATTTTTCCTTGTTATCGTCTTGCGCATAAAACTCTGCATAAGCGCGCAATATACTATTGGAGCCAAACACGAGATCTACGCGTGTTGCAGTCCATTTTGTTGCACCACTTTTACGATCCACTATATGATATAAATTTTCGCCAGCAGGCTTCCATGAATTATTCATATCAGTAAGGTTTACAAAAAAGTCGTTTGTTAGAACACCTTCGTGGTTAGTAAATACACCATGCTTGGTGCCGCCATAATTTGTTCCTAGTACGCGCATGCCACCAATTAGTGCAGTCATTTCTGGGGCAGTAAGACCCATAAGTTGCGTGCGGTCTAGCAGTAATTCTTCAGGTGTCGCGGCATAACTCTTTTTTTGATAGTTGCGGTAGCCATCGTGCAACGGCTCAAGCACTGCAAAGGATTCTGCATCGGTCATTTCAACGGTAGCATCTCCCCTGCCTGTATTAAATGCAACCTTAATCTTTACGCCTGCATCATGGGCAGCCTTTTCAATAGCAGCACAACCACCCAATACAATCAAATCTGCCATGCTAATTTCTTTGCCCCAGGCTGTTTTTATTTCATTAAGGGCTGCAAGCACTTTATTCAATCGCGCAGGTTCGTTGCCTTCCCAATGTTTTTGCGGAGCAAGGCATATCCGCGCACCATTGGCACCACCTCTAAAATCTGAACCACGAAACGTTCTTGCACTATCCCATGCCGTGTTTATTAATTCGGCATTGCTTATTCCGCTGCTTAAAATCAGACCTTTTAATTTATCAATTTCGTTATCACTCAATAGGTAATTTACTGCTGGAATTGGGTCTTGCCATATTAACTCTCCACTTGGAACATCTGCACCAAGATATCGACTCTTTGGGCCCATGTCGCGATGTGTTAATTTAAACCATGCCTTGGCAAATGTTTTGGCAAAGTAATCAGCGTCTTTATAAAACTTATCTGAAATTTTTCTATATTCAGGATCCATTTTCAGCGCCATATCAGCATCGGTCATAATCGGATTTCTGCGCACTCCCGGTAAATGAGCATCTAATGGTTTATCTTCCTCCTTCATATTTATCGGCTCCCATTGCCATGCACCTGCCGGACTTTTCTTTAATTCCCAATCATTATTTAGCAATAAGTGGAAGTAGGTATGATTCCATTTGTTAGGTGTTGTAGTCCAGGCACCTTCTAAACCGCTGGTTACAGTTTCTTCAGCATTGCCTTTGCTTTTTGTATTTACCCAGCCAAAGCCTTGTGTTTCTAACTCAGCACCTTCGGGCTCGGGGCCAAGTATAGCTGCATCGCCATTCCCATGCGCCTTTCCTATAGTATGCCCTCCGGCAGTTAAGGCTACTGTTTCCTCATCATTCATTGCCATACGCTTAAATGTGGTTCGCATATCCTGGGCAGTACGCAATGGATCTGGATTACCACCTACTCCTTGCGGATTCACATAAATCAATCCCATTTGAACAGCGGCCAAAGGATTCTCGAGTGTTTCACTACTCGAATCGTTTGTATAGCGTTCCTTAGCTAGCCACTCCTTTTCGGCTCCCCAGTATATATCTTTTTCAGGATGCCAAATATCTTCGCGACCACCGCCAAAACCAAATGTTTTGAAACCCATTGATTCGTAAGCCATGTTACCGGCAAGAATAAACAAGTCGGCCCATGATATTCTATTGCCATACTTTTTCTTTACAGGCCAAAGAAGTCTGCGAGCTTTATCAAGATTAGCATTATCGGGCCAACTATTTAGTGGAGCAAAACGCTGATTGCCTGTATTGGCACCACCACGGCCATCTGACAAGCGGTATGTTCCGGCAACATGCCAGGCCAGACGAATCATTAATCCACCGTAATGTCCCCAATCGGCAGGCCACCAATCCTGACTATCGGTCATTAGTTTTTTCAAGTCTGTTTTAAGTGCTTCTAAATCTAACTTTGCAAATTCTTCGGCATAATTAAAATCTCCTCCATATGGATTTGTTTTGGAATCATGCTGATGCAATATATCCAGGTTAAGCGTTTTGGGCCACCAATTGGTAACGGTATGTTGCGACTCAGTATTTGCTCCATGCATTACCGGGCATTTTCCATTTTTTGAATTTTCCATTTTCGTTTTTTTATGATTTTGATTTATTACTATTTCTGAAACAATTGATGCTAGTTGCTTGCAGGCCCATTTAATTAAAGGTGTGCTTTCCAATTTCGAAAACTAATTACTTAAAGCATTAAACTAACTTGGCAAATATAGCTGTACCTAACTTATCAAAAAGGAAAAAAAATATGATAGTTATCGTTTGTTGATAATTAAAGAAAAATCAATTGTGCTTAGTTTTCTAAAATGAAAGTTGAATAGACCATTCTAAAAAAAATGCATACTAGAATTGGATATTAAGAAAACGGTATTCGCAATACGATTACTTTTTTTTACTCCGAATTGCTTCTCGATTGCACCTTTGAAAAATAGCAATTGAGATATTAAAAAATGATTTCCATTTTTTTGATCATTAATAAATTAAAGAAATAATGCCTGGCGTCTTTTGTGTTATTACTTATTCAATTCCTTTCGCGCAGCATCTAACGATGCTTTATAAACAAGTTCAGAAATAGTTTGACCATTTTTGAAATAATAAATTCCACCCCAGTTATATTTTACTTTTTTGTAAGTGTCTTGCCCACTTTTTCTTTTAACAATCGTGATAAAGGTGGTGGTCGTTTTATCAGTTAAGGTATCTTCTGTTATACCTTCCGTATACTCCTTATTGAGCATAGAACCACTGCTCATAGCTGCTCGTTGCATTTTAAGATCTTCAAGACGTTTGGCCTCTACCTCTGTTAGCGCCTTATCTTTTTGATTTTTCTGTTCAAGTGATGCCAACTCATTTTCAATTTTTAAAAGGCTATCGGCTTTAGCTTTAGTTTCGCGTGCTTCCAAAGCCTTAGGATCGCTATTTTGATTTGCCTTCTGTTCAGCAAGTTTTTTCTCCTCAGCAGCCTTACGTTCCGCTATCTTACGCGCTGTTTCGGCCTTTTCTTTTTCTTCATACTCCTGACGTTTTCTTTCGGCTTCCTCTTTTTGTGCAGCTATTCGTGCGTCTTCTTCTGCCTTAATGCGAGCCTCTTCATCAGCCTTTGCTTTCGCTTCAGCTTCAGCTTTAGCTTTTGCCTGAGCAATTACTTCGAGTCGTGCCTTTTCAGCCTCATCTTTTTTTGCAATTTCTAAATCTGTAAGTCGCTTTGCTTCGGCAGTTTTATAATCGGCAATACTATCAACCTGTGCTTTCAATCTTGCCTTTTCCTCTTCGGCTTTCCGCTTATCTTCCGCAATCTTGTATTGGGCTAGCGAGTCAGCTTCGGCTTTGGCCTTCGCATCTGCTTCGGCTTTGGCCTTCGCATCAGCAGCAACTCTTGCTCGCTCATTTTCTTCAGCTTCTTTTTTTGCCTTTGCTTCTGCTTCTAATTTTGTTTTTTCTTCTTCTGCTTTACGTTTGGCTTCGGCAGCATTAAAGCTTGCAATTGAGTCGGCTTCCAGTTTTGCTTTTGCTTCAGCCTCCTTTTTAGCTTTTGCTTCGGCTTCAATGCGCGCCCTTTCTGCTTCCTCTGCTTCTTTGCGAGCCTTTTCCTCTGCTTCCTTTTTAGCTTTTTCTTCGGCAAGAGTCTTTGCTCTTTCAGCTAATTCAGCATCCTTCTTCTCTTTAGCATCTGCTTCAAGTTTTGCCTTTTCTTCTTCTGCTATACGTTTTGCTTCAGCAGCATTATATTTTGCTAATGAATCAGCTTCCAACTTTGCTTTTTCTTCTGCTTCCTTACGCGCTTTTTCTTCAGCAGCCAATCGAGTCTTTTCGGCTTGCTCAGCTTCCAATTTGGCTTTAGCATCTGCTGCTAGTTTAGCTTTTTCTTCTTCTGCTATACGTTTTGCTTCAGCTGCATTATATTTTGCTAATGAATCAGCTTCCAACTTTGCTTTTCCTTCTGCTTCCTTACGAGCTTTTTCTTCAGCAGCCAATCGAACTTTTTCAGCTTGCTCTGCCTCTAATTTAGCTTTAGCATCTGCTGCTAGTTTTGCCTTTTCTTCTTCTGCTATACGTTTTGCCTCGGTTGCATTATATTTTGCTAATGAGTCGGCATCCAGCTTTGCTTTTTCTTCTGCTTCCTTTCGCGCCTTTTCTTCAGCAGCCAAACGAGCTTTTTCTGCTTGCTCTGCCTCTAATTTGGCTTTTGCATTTGCTGCTAATTTTGCCTTTTCTTCTTCGGCTAAGCGTTTCGCTTCAGCTGCATTATATTTTGCTAATGAGTCAGCATCTAGCTTTGCCTTTTCTTCAGCTTCCTTTTTCGCTTTAAGTTCAGCTGCTACACGCGCACGTTCTGCCTCTTCAGCTTCCTTTTTAACCTTGGCATCTGCCTCGGCCTTTGCTTTAGCTTCGGCCAAAGATAGTTTTTCATCTGCCTCAGCCTTTTTCTTTGCTGCGGCCTCATCTTCTTTAAATTTTGCAATCGAATCTTTTTCTGCTTTTGCTGCAGCCAACTGTCGTGCCTCCTCTTCAACTTTATATTTGGAAACACTGTCCTTTGATGCTATTGCTGCTTTGCGAGCAGCTTCGGCTTGCTCATCGGCAAGACGCTTGCGAACTTCTGCATCTTCTTTTTCTTTGGCAACGGCAGCAGCTGCTGCTGCTGCTTTGTCAGATTTCTCTTTCTCTTCGTTTAGTTTGGCCAGGCTATCTGCTTCGGCTTTGCTTTTAGTGGCCGCCAAATCGCGTTCTGCTTTTCCTGCATTCCATTGAGCTATGCTATCGGCCCGCAATTTCGCTTTTGCATCAGCAGCTTCTTTATCTCGAAAAGCCTGTATGGTTTCCATGTTGTTTTTTACTGATTCAAATTCTACTTTTCGTTGCTTATGAAAGCTCTCATCGTAATTAAAGTCCTCTACATTCTGATCATAGGCGATTTTTGCAGCAGGCTTGTTCAACTTATATTCCGCTATTGAATCTATACCGTCTACTTTGCTAAAAAGATCAACTTTGAATTTCATAGAGAAAAGTTCGGTGGTTTCTGAACTTGGTACGGTTGTATTTATTTGCACCGATTTCGTAATGGTGCCGGGCCGGGTAAAATTGATAATGAAATTTTGATTCAAATCCAGATTCAAAATAAACTTACCTCCATTGCTGGTAATAATTTTATCAACTTGCTCGTTCCCTTTCAATACAGTTATTTCAGAGCCTTCCACCCCTTTACCATCCAGTAAAACTGAACCAACCAATTCTAATGAGCCACCTTTTTGCGCTTGAAGCTGTGTTGCTGCAATAAAAAGCGAAATCACCGCTAATATCTTTATCTTCATTTATTTAAATTTTTCCTATCCTTTTCAAATATGATGCTATTATCTATATGAATATATTAATTGAATGTGAAAATTGCCATTTGTCTTGCTTTTTCAAATTCGAAATAATTAAGCGCAGTAGTTGCATTATTATCTTCAATAAACTTAACTAAATTCTCTGTTGAAAGATTTCCGATCAATTTATCTTCTGCAAATGGGCACCCACCAAACCCAAGCAAGGCCGAATCGAATCTTCTGCAACCTTGATTATAAGCAGCCCTTAGCTTACCTTCCCAGTTGGTAGTAGTGCAATGTAAATGAGCACCTATTTCTGCATTGGCATTCACCTTTTGGACAGCGCTAAACACATCTGAAACCTGAGCGGCCGTAGCTATGCCAACGGTATCAGCAATTGAAATGGTAGCAGGAGCCAATGTGTCCAGCTTGCCGGCCCATTCTGCTGTTAATGCTGCAGACCACGCATCACCATAAGGATTACCAAAACCCATTGATATATAAACTACAAGTTGCTTATTATTACGTTCAGTAATCTCTTTTATTTCTTTAAGATTTTCAAATGATTGAGCTATTCCCGCCTTTGTGTTTCGTTGCTGAAAAGTTTCGCTTATGCTAAAAGGAAAACCAATGTAAGAAATGGCTTCAAACTCAGCGGCCATTTCAGCTCCCTTAATGTTTGCAACAATAGCTAAGAGTTTAGTCGCAGATTCGGAAGTATCTAATTGTTGCAATACTTCGGCTGAGTCGGCAAGTTGAGGAATGGCCTTTGGCGAAACAAAACTTACGCAATCCAGAATATCAAATCCTACTTTTAGCAAAGCGTTTAGGTAAGCAACCTTGTTGGCAGTAGGTATAAAATCGTGCAATCCCTGCATGGCATCGCGCGGACATTCTACAAGTGTTATTTTTTTATTTTCGCGCATAAATGTTTGTTGCTCCTTACTGCATATAATGCAGTGATAAAGAAAATTTCATAAGCCTATTTAAGAATAACTCCGCTTGCTATAAAAGTAATATCGTATTGAGGCTCGGTAATTTTTTCTATTTCCTCTTTCGATTTCATAGCATCTTCAGCATAATGACGCAAGTCTTCAACACTGGTAGTATCATAGTAACTATCGCCTTTAAAAATAGCCAGTTTGCCACCACAATCGAATGGCAATTCAAACGCATGGTCTTTCATTTTTACCATCATGGTGCTTCCATCCCCGCGATCAATGTTCATCCAGCAGCCGGCATTCTGACAAACTTCGGCAATTGTGCCTGATACCACAACACCTGTCACCATTTTTTCGTTACTCACTTTACTGTTTAATTCAGCTACTGTCAAAGGTTTTCCCGGTTCAAATTTTTCTCCATAAAAAACTAATGAGTCAGGCGCCTCTGTTTTTGCCGCATTATCGGCAGGTTGGCCACAACTGTATATGAGTGATACAACTAGGATGGCAAGAATAAAATATTTCATCGGTTTGTTATTTTTTGGAAATGCGAAAGTAATAAATATTTGTAAGGTAAACATGTTGAGGCAAGCATAACTTATTCACGCTTAAGCACTATCATGTCTAAAATGAACAAGACATAAATCAGCATAAATGAACATTAATAGAAATAAGCAGGAGTTGATCAGGAGGTTCAATTTTGCAACAAAAAAATCCATCAATTATATTGATGGATTAAATTGGTCGGGGTGGCAGGATTCGAACCTACGACCTTCTGCTCCCAAAGCAGACGCGATACCGGGCTACGCTACACCCCGAAATATGCAACTTGATTAGTTTACTGGATAATTTGTTTTGCGGTGAGGGAGGGATTCGAACCCTCGATACAGGTTTCCCCGTATGACAGTTTAGCAAACTGTTGACTTCAGCCACTCATCCACCTCACCGGTGACTTGGTTGAATTATCCACATAAGCTGTACTATCTATGTTGCACGAGAAAATAAAGAACCACTCTTATTTTTTTTAAGAGGGCGCAAATGTATAAAATACTATTGCCGCAACAAATAAATTTTAGCTTTTATCTTTTTTTTCATCCAAACGGCTGTAAAAACTATTGTTGCTAATAAACTCAGGAACAAGTTCTTTCATAATACTTACCATTTTTAAATCGTCTTGTTGCAGCAAGGCTTCCTTTAATCTAGCTAGATGTTGCGTTAACATATCTCCTTCAACATCGGCTAGTTTTGCTTTTTTAATTTTTGGATGATGTGTAGGTACAACATTCTCGCTATCATTCAATAATTCCTCATAGAGTTTTTCACCGGGGCGAAGCCCGGTATATTTAATTTCAATATCGCGCCCTTCTTTCAAACCCGAAAGGGTAATCATTTTTTGGGCAAGATCGGCAATACGCACAGGCGTGCCCATATCAAACACAAATATTTCTCCACCCTGCCCTATGGTGCCGGCTTCGAGCACCAGTTGACAAGCTTCGGGTATGGTCATAAAATAGCGGGTAATATCAGGATGGGTTACGGTAATATTTTTCCCATCTTCAATTTGTTTTTTAAATAATGGAATTACCGAACCATTGCTTCCCAGCACATTTCCAAATCGTGTTGTTACAAACCTGGTCATATGCTGCTTGTTTTGCCACTGACAATACATTTCGGCTATACGCTTGCTTGCACCCATCACATTGGTGGGGTTCACTGCTTTGTCAGTGGATACCATTACCATTTTTTTACAACCGTATTTAATTGCTGTATCGGTAACCATACACGTTCCAAATATATTGTTGGCTACCGCTTCACTTACATTTTCTTCCATTAATGGAACATGTTTATAAGCTGCCGCGTGAAATACTACCTCCGGCTTGTGCTTACCGAAGATAGTGGCCATGCGTAATTCATTCTTTATATCTGCTATGTAATAATTTATATTGTTATCTGGGTTTGCTGATTTTAATTCCTGCTCAAGATCATACAGCGCACTTTCGGCAGTATCAAGCAATATTAGAGCGGCTGGATTAAAATTGATTACCTGCCTTACAATTTCACTACCAATGCTGCCTGCTGCTCCGGTTATCAATATTGTCTTGTTGTTTAATTCAGTGGATATAGCTTCCGTGTCTAACACGATAGGATCACGTTCAAGCAAATCTTCAACTTTTATTTTCTTAATCTGCTTAAAACTTAACTCGCCTTTTATCCAGCTTTTTACCGGTGGCACATCAAGCACCTTGGTATTGTAACGCAGACATATGGCTGCTATCTCAGCTTTTCTGCGTTTCGAAATTTCCGAAATTGCAATTATCAAATGTTTAATCTCATTTTCCTGCAGCAATTTTTCAAGGCTTTCGTCTGTTTGAAAAACTTTTACTCCCTCAATTAATTTGCCTTTGCGATTGACATCATCATCTAAAAACGCAAATACTTTGAAACGTGTGCCTGCATCTCTATCAATACTGCGCTTGGTAATAATACCGGCATCGCCCGCACCATAAACTATTACTTTCGACTTGATACGTGTTGGATTAGTTACTTCATTATAAAGCACACGCACAGCCATACGGCCCATAACCAAAATAAACATGATAATGAGGTAGTCAATAATAACAATACTAATTGGAGCAAGATATAATCCGGTATAATGCCTGCTAATAAATCCTGCGCCAATTACAACCAAAGCAGCCACAGTTAAGGCAAATAAGATTTTGAACAAATCGCGTGCGCCCGTATAACGAATGGAAGAGTTATAAATTCGAAAAATGACGAAACCCAATATTTGTGCCCCTACTATTGAAAATAATGCGGTACGAAAAAACAGCCATTCGTAAAGGGGAATATTAAAATTGAATCGTAATTGATAAGCAATATATACAGCTAACGTACTCGCAAGAGCATCAAGCAGGAAAATGAGTAGCCGTGGCGCATTCAGATTTTTTATATTGCTAAGCACTTTACTTTTCCTTTATCATTTTTTTACGGAGACAATATTAGCAAAATTGATGTTTCTTTGACCTTCAATTACATATTAATAATCACATGCATCAAATCTTGATGATAGGTGCCGGCAGAAGTGCGAGCACAGCCATTAAATATTTTCTGGATAACAGCCAAAGTCAACATTGGCAACTAACTATTGCCGAATCGGATATTGCACTTGCGCAAAAAAAAATTAATGGCCATCCAAATGGCAAATCTGTATTGCTGGATGCAACCGATGATGCGCAGCGCAAAGCGCTCATTGCACAACATGATATAGTTGTTTCCTTACTTCCGCCCGCACTGCACATTCTGGTCGCAATGGATTGCGTATCGCTGAAGAAAAATTTAGTAACTGCATCCTACATATCTGCCGAAATACAAGCCTTACATACCGATGCGCTTCGAGCAGGTATTATTTTGATGAATGAGTGCGGACTCGATCCGGGAATTGATCATATGAGCGCAATGAGAATTATTGACGACCTGCATCATGAAGGATGCGCTATACATCTTTTTAAGTCTTATTGTGGTGGCCTGGTAGCTCCTGAAAGCAATACTAACCCATGGGGATATAAGTTTACATGGAATCCACGAAATGTGATATTAGCTGGACAAAGTATGGCTACTTTCTTACAAAACGGCAAGCAACGCTACCTGCCTTTTAATCGTATTTTTGATGACATTGAGCAAATTGAAATTGATGGTATGGGCAAATGGGATGGATATGCTAACCGCGATTCTCTATCCTACCGAACAATATACAGGTTGCAACATATAGACACCATGTTACGAGGCACCTTGCGCTACGCAGGCTATAGCCATGCATGGAACATTTTGGTGCAGTTAGGTTATACCGATGACAAATGTGTAATAGATAATAGCGAAAACATGACCTATGCAGAACTAACCGAAGCGCTGTTGCCCTCCAATGCAACAGGAAGCACATTGCAAGACAAGGTAGCAAGCGTAATGCCGGGCAAAGCCGACAAAGATGCTTTGGAAAAGGTGGCATGGTGCGGTCTATTCGAAAATCAAAAAATAGGAATCAAGAAAGCAACACCTGCTGCTGCATTGCAAAAACTATTAGAAGAAAAATGGAGATTGAACCCGGGAGATAAAGACATGATTTTGATGCAACATAAATTTGAATATACCGATAAACAACAAGTAGGCTATACGCTTACAAGCGATTTTATATTGAAAGGTGATGATACCACCCATACAGCCATGAGCAAAACTGTTGGATTGCCTTTAGCTATAACTACCAAATTAATATTGCAAAATAAAATCGCCAGCAAAGGCTTGCAACTGCCTGTTACCAAAGAATTTTATGCTCCGGTACTCGATGAATTGCAGTCGCTAGGAATTTGCTTCGTAGAAAAAACAATAAAGAAGTAACATTATTGATTAGTAAATCTTAATCAGCTGGGCTTGCTTGGGTAGTACTTTTACTTCTGCTTTACCATTACGGTAACTACATTTTTGATTTGAGAGCAAATCGATTGGGGAACTATTATCAAGCCCGGATAATTGCGAAGCAAAAGAGGCCGGGAGCGTAACTGTGCCAGTATACGTAGTATCTGAAAAGTTTACGCAAATCAACAAACACTCATTGGTTGTATACCTCAAAAATGAATACATATTTTTATAAGCAGTATTCGCTCTATTGGCAGTTTGAAGGTCATAAAAGTTGGGGCCATAAATACTTTCATACTTATTGCAAATAGTAAGCAACTTAGCATAAAACTCGCGAACCTTTTTTTCATCATCTGCTAATGCATAACCATCGTATTTATATTGGTTAATCCAACCCTGCATGGATGACATGGTCCAATAATCAAATATAGAAGTACGGCCATCCTCGCCACCAAAGCCTTCTACCCCGAGACCTTGCTCACCTGTCTCCTGCCCATTATAGATCATTATAGGGCCACTGCCAAGTGTTGCACTCAATACCATGGCGCCATATCCTTGTTGTGGGGAGCCTGCAAAATCTGCACTTGATATACGTTGTTCGTCATGATTCTCCATAAAACGGTACATCTTATCGCTAATGTCCTTTTGCTCAGTTTTCCAACAACGAGTAATATCTTCCGTATTTCCCTTATTTTGAATTAATCTTTTTACTGCATCATACAAACCAACTTTATCATACAGGTAATCAAATTTGCCTTGCGTTAAATAAGTTTGGTATGCATTGGGATTATAAATTTCAGAGATAAAGATAAGATTAGGATGGTTGCTCTTAACGCGTGTAATGGCATAATTCCAAAACTGAACAGGAACCATTTCGGCCATATCGCACCTAAAGCCATCAACCCCTTTTGCCGCCCAGTATTCCAAAATGTCAGTCATCATTTTCCATGTACGTGGCAAACTATCGAAATAGGTTTTGCGCTCGCTCATGATATCGACTCCATAGTTTAATTTTACCGTTTCAAACCAATCATCCTTTGATGGTGTAGGTTTAAAAACATCATTTCCGGTAGCCTTTGCAGGATATTCTTCAAATACCTGATCTTCGTTTAACGCCATTTCATTTCCTAGCGGATCATAATCTGGAGGAACAATAAATTGCTGATTTGGCAAGTAATAAAAATTGTTGTGCACATCGAAAGCTTTATCTTTATTATCTCTTTCGCCAAGGTCAGAAACATAGTTTGGTTTTGCATCGCTGTTGTATCCGCGTGCAACATGATTAGGTACAAAATCAATAATTACTTTCATTCCGGCATCGTGGGTGCGCCTAATTAATGCTTCAAATTCTGCCATGCGATTCTTTACATCCATTGCTAAATCAGGATCTACATCATAATAATCCTTTATCGCATAAGGTGAGCCTGCACGACCTTTAACAACATCAGCATCATCGGGCTTAATATCATAGGCACTATAATCGTTCATGCTGGCATGTTCTATAATGCCGGTATACCAAACATGGGTTATACCCATTTGATGTAAGCTTGCCAAAGCCTTTTGATTAATATTACCAAACTTGCCACAGCCATTTTGCGCTATGGTACCATAATATCTTTTGGTTTGATTGATATTGCCAAATAAACGCGGCAAGATTTGATAAACCACTATTTTTTGAGCGTGCATCTTGCCAATTACTGCGTTGCTGTCATTTACTACCTGCAATTGTATTTCAGGGTTTTGTTGCATGCTGCAACCTGCTAGTAGCATGCTGCAACCTATTGCTACTATCTTAAAGTATATAGTCATAGTAGATGATTTTAAAAAACTGTTCAAGCGTTATTTGTTAAATTGATTTAAATATTTTTTTTGAATATCAAGGCATGTTTTGCAGTCATATGCACCGCACTGTGAGCATGGCAATTGCATCTTTATTTTAAAACGATATCCGGTAGGATAGATAGAACGTAAAGGGAGATGATACCCACCATATCATAAACAGATTTAAACTTATACGTTTTCTCGGCATATTTATATTCAGACACCAAATTACTACGTGCTAAGATGCCAACATTTCACCAGCCATAGGCGAATGGCATTTGTCCCCTTCGGCAATAGTAAATTCACGACCATATATAAACAGCTTAATACTCTTACCAGATAAATTAATAATTTGAATGCCATCCAGTGCAACCATTATGCGCAGCACATTCTGTCTGAAATTAATATTAAAGCAAAGTGATTCCCACTGTGCAGGCAACGAAGGATTAAAATGCAAGAAACCATCAAGCACCCTCATGCCTCCAAAACCCTGCACTACACTCAACCATGTACCGGCCATAGATGTAGTGTGGCAGCCATCTTCGGTATCGTTATTATAATCATCCAAATCGAGACGTGAAGTTCGCAAATACATTTCGTACGCCTTACGTGTGTTGCCTATACTGCATGCAAGAATTGCATGCACACAAGGCGAAAGCGAACTTTCGTGTACCGTGCGTGGTTCGTAGAACTCGAAATTACGCTTGATTTCTTCTTTGGTGAAATTCTCTTCAAAAAAATAAATACCCTGCAAAACATCAGCCTGCTTAATAAAGCAACTACGCAATATTCGGTCCCAACTCCATTTTTGATTAATTGGGCGCTCACTTCCGGGAAGTTGCGATACGAGCAACTGCTCTTTGTCAAGGTATCCTTCTTGCTGTAAAAATATTCCTAACTCCTTATCTTCAGGATAATACAAATGCTTTACAATATCATTCCATTTGTCGCGCTCGTCAGTTTCGTTCAGTTTTGTTTTTGAAATGAGATGCTCAAACTTGATGATATCTTTTTTCTTAAGCATATCCAACGCTTCCTGAACAAACAACAAGCACCACCCGGTAATATAATTGGTATACCAATTATTATTTACATTGTTTTCATATTCGTTAGGGCCTGTTACTCCTAACATAACATAGCGTTGCTTAGGTATGCTCCAGTTAACGCGCTGCGCCCAAAACGAGCAATGCCAATCAATACTTCGATACCATAATCATGGAGGTAACTTGTATCACCGGTGTATCGTGTATAGTTGTAAATGGCAAAAGCTATTGCTCCATTGCGATGTATCTCTTCAAAGGTAATTTCCCATTCGTTGTGGCATTCTTCACCATTCATGGTTACCATTGGGAATAAGGCTGCACCATTTGTAAACCCAAGAAGTTTTGCATTTTCAATTGCCTTATCCAATTGATTGTAACGATACATCAGTAAATTTTGAGCAACCGTTTCAGAAGTAGTGGCCAAATAAAAAGGAATGCAATACGCCTCCGTATCCCAATAGGTGCTGCCGCCATATTTTTCGCCAGTAAAGCCTTTGGGGCCAATATTGAGTCGGCTGTCTTTGCCGGTATAGGTTTGGTATAATTGAAAAATATTAAAACGAATAGCTTGCTGACAAGCATCATCGCCTTCAATCTCAATATCGCAGGTGCTCCACAATTTTTGCCAGACACGAAAATGCGCCTCAGCCATTTTCTCGAATCCATTATGATACGCTCTGTTAACAGCAGTCAAAGCTGCGGGCATTAATTTCTCCTTCTGATAATTCATGCTGTTAACTATGCCTATATACTTTGTAATACATAGCTCCTCATTTTTATCTAGCTGAATGTTATAATGCGTAGCAATATACTTGGGGCGCTCTTCAAGCGTTGCTCTTAGTTCTACTGTTTCTCCGTTTACGTAAAATGCACTTTTAAAAGCAGTTGCCACCTGAAAGTGAGTTTTTCCGGTTTCCATTATCAGACAACCGTGCTCGTTGGTGAGCTCGCGTGCAGCAGGATTCCAAAAAGTTTCATCGTAGTTGGCATCGCTATTTCTTATTTCGCCATCAACATAAAGCTTAATGTGAACATGCAATTTATCATCCAGTGGAAGAATGCTGTATTCAATAGCTGCAGTTTCGTCATCGGCCATGCTGCAAAATCGCCTTGTGCGAATTTTTACCTGTTCATTATTGCCTAAAGCAATAATGAAATTGCGCGACAACACACCGCTCTGCATATCAAGCACACGCTCATACTCTATAATTTCGATGGTGTGCAGGTCAAATTCCCTATTGTTGAAGCTTAGATGAATACCCTTCCAGTCAGGAGCATTTAATACTTTAGCAAAGTAATGAGGATAGCCGTTTTTCCACCACCCTACTCTGGTTTTGTCAGGGTAATAAATTCCGGCAACATAACTCCCCTGAAACGATTCGCCCGAATATTTTTCTTCTGACATTCCGCGCTGTCCAAATTTTCCATTTCCAATACTAAAAATACTCTCACTTATTTTATTGTAATGCGGATGGAAGTCCTTTTCAATAATCTGCCAGGGATGATGTTTTATATAACTTTTCATTTCTAGAATTATACTGATTTAATAGATGCAAGTATAGTAGTTAACGCATTTAAATTAAAATGTGTAAAGTCAGGAATAACATAATGGGCTTTGATTAAGGAGTCAGGTTGCCCAACGCCAATGGTAGTGCAGCCTATAGCAAGCGCAGCTTCGAGTCCTGCAGGTGCATCTTCAAACACAACACAGTCTGCAGGTTGCAGGCCTAACTGTTTTATAGCAAAACTAAAAATGGCGGGGTCCGGTTTAGATTCATATACACTATTGCCATCTGCAATCACATCAAAAAAATCAAACAAATTAATATGCTTTAAAACACGTTCAGCATTTTTACTTGCCGATGCCAATGCAACCGGTACTTTATTTTCTTTTAATTCTTGCAGAAAAATTTTCACTCCAGGCAATATGTCTGACTCATCCATCATGTCCACATACTCCAGGTACCAATCGTTTTTATCACGCGCATGCATTATTTTTTCTTGCTCCGAAAGTGATTTGTGGTACCATGCTGCAATAATTTCGAGCGACCGCATTCTGGTTATTCCTTTAAGTTCTTCGTTTTGCTCTTCGGTTATTTGTCCACCCCATAGTTGGGCAAGTCTGTTCCAGGCCAGGTAGTGGAAGTGTGCGGTATTTACTATTACACCATCCAAATCAAAAATAATTGCCTTATACTTCATTGTGTGCATTTCATTCGTTTTATTTTAATTCCAATATCTGCGAAGACATGGCCGGTAAAAGCATGCTTGCCAATTTAACTTCCTTTCCTGAAAAAATATCGATGCCTGTTTTGTTTACATCTATTATTTCCGAAAATCGTTTACCATCAATTGCTGCTTCTTTTTTATTCGTATTTATAACTACCATAACCTTTGCATTATCATTATATCTGAAATAGGCATACACACCATCAATAGGAACAAATTGCTTTAGTTTGCCATCATGCAACACTTTATTCTGATTGCGATAGTTGAACAGAAGGGTGAGAAAACTAAAAGCCTCTTGTTGATCCCTGGTCAAAGTTTTATTAAGTGATTCACGGTTAAAAACATCAAGGGTATCACCTTCCCAACCACCGGGAAAATCCTGACGGACATTGCTCGAATTATGATTAGCGTAATTCTCCATCAATAGTTCCGTACCATAATAGATGCTTGGTATGCCTCGCAAAGTTGCCAGCAAGGTTAATCCTATTTTGTATTTATTCAAATCCTTACCACACACACTCCAGTATCTGCTAAGGTCATGATTATCCAAATGTGTAACATTGTTAAATGGGTTTTGATAAATAATATCGCTGCATAATAAATGATATACCCGATTTATTCCTTCGGTCCAGCCAAAAGGCTGATTGATTGCATCATTAATTGCATAATACAATTGAAAGTCTGTTACCCCATCTGTATACGAAGTAATTTCCTTATTGCTCAAATTGTTTTTGGTGAAAAAACTTTGATTAACTACACCATGAACCCATGTTTCGCCAAACATAAAAAATGCTGGGAATTCTGCTTTAATTGCTTTGGCCCAATCGCTTTCAAATTGCAGGTCACTATAAGCATAGGTATCAATGCGAAATGCATCAATACCAAAAGTAGCAATGAGCCAAATTGAATTTTGAGTTAAATATTTTGCAACAAACGGATGGTGCTGATTAAAATCGGGCATGTGTGTATCGAACCAGCCATTTCGCATGAGGTTATAATCGCTTTGTGCACGATAAGGATCAAACAAAGTTCCATCTTTATAAGTAGTTCGTGTAAATTCACTCCAATTATGAAACATATCCTGATATGGCGGGTCTATGTACAAGTAATGCTTGTTGCCAATGTGGTTTAGTACAATATCATGCACCAACTTTAAGCCTTGCTGATGCGCAGCCTCTGAAAGTATTTGGTATTGCTTATTTCCACCGAGGCGTTTATCAACTTGATAATGATTAGTGCAAGCATAGCCATGATAGCTTTCTGTAGGCTGATTATTTTCCATTACCGGATTTAACCAAATAGCAGTAAACCCAAGCGAACGTATATAATCAAGGTGACTTATTACACCTTGCAAATCGCCCCCGTGCCTGTACACAAATGAATCTCTGTTTAGCGTTTGGTCAAACATACCGGCAATACGGTCATTGTTTTTATCACTATTGGCAAAGCGGTCGGGCATGAGCAAATAAATTGCATCGGCAGCGCTTAGCGATGGGGTTGACCTGTTCGGTTTGGCTATAAAATTAAAAGGGGCAGATATTTTTTTTCTCCCTTTTGTAAACAAAAGGGTTGCAGAACCGGGAGGAGTATTGGAGCTTATACTTAGATGAATAACAAGATAATTCTTACTTTGAGTAGTGTCTATACTTTTAACACTAACACCCGGATAGGAAGTAGAAAAATTTGCAGCAGAAATATTTTCACCGCGAACCAATAATTGCAAATCACTTTGCTCTAAGCCTGTAAACCAATTAGGCGGATCTATATGAGCTAGTGTGAAATTTAATTTTTGAGAAGATGCAGGCAAAAGACCATTGCACAATAACAAAAATACGAAACTAAAAATGCGCATTTCTTATAAGAGGTGTGAATGGCAAACGTAAAGAATTTATATTCGCTTGCAAAGGTTTGATGCAGATTTTATTAACCATTGCAGCTAATGAACTAAATGGTTTAAAAGCTTTTTTTCATCAATAATGCTTATTATTGCAAATCAAACTACAAAAAATGAAGAAACAAGTACTATTAGCGTTTTTAGTTTTGTGTTCGCTAGCTTCGCAAGCACAGGACAGGATTAATTTAAACGGACGTGGCCAAAGTGTTCCAGGCATTAAGTCGAGCAAAAAAGGCAAGGATAGTTTTGCTACCATTATTTATTCAGAAAATTTTGCAAATGGAATTCCATCAGACTGGGTATTAACTGATAGTGCAGGACTTGGAGAAACCTTTTTTTATAGCCCAGCCGGAACCGGGCCAAGTGGACAAAGTGTTGGGCTTGGCGATACGCTAAAGTCAACAACTGCATCTAATGGATTTATCATGGTTGATGATGATGCACTAGGCCAAGGCTCTGGAGCAATGATGACCGAGATTTATCTGCCAGGTATAAACTGTACAGCAAACACTATTGTTATATTAAGCTTCGAAGAATTATACAGACATTTTACAGCAGCAGCTGATGAGGGAATAGTTTACGTTTCCAATGATAGCATCACGTGGGTTGAAGTACATAAAAATTCAGAATCAAATCTTGCTAATAACCAATCAACTGACAACCCTAATTTAGTTTCAGTTGATATTTCGGCTGTTGCGGCACAACAGACCTTATACATCCGTTTTCTATACCGAGGCGATTGGGGTTATTGGTGGCAAATAGATGATATTGCGTTAAACGAGCCGTTTGCAATAGATGCGAAGGCAAACATAGTGGGTGCTGAGGGTTCCTGCACGGGCTCTTCGCCCGTATTATTAGAAATATTTAATGCAGGTGCCTTACCAATTAGCAATTGCCCTGTATGGTTTTCGGTTAATGGTGGCGCCCCAGTTATGGAAACTTATTTTGGCACGATTAATCCTTTACAATCCGATTTATATTTATTTGCTGCAACTGCAACAGGTACCTTGGGTGCCAATCAGCTAACAGCCGGTGTTTCGATACCTAATGATGGTAATGCAGCTAACGATTCAGCTTTTACTTCATTTGATGTGTATTCCCCTAACAATCTTAGCAATACTTTTACTAATAGTTTTGAAGTTGGCATTGATGACCTTGCGCAATTTGAAATTATTGATTTAGATGGCGATGGCGATTCATGGGATTACGCTAACAATGCTCAATTCAGTATACCAGCTAACACGGGTGATTACTGCCTTCGCGATGGTGGCAATATATTGGATGATGATTGGTTGCTTACCGGATGCTTCGATTTAAGCACAGGCCCTCTTTATGTTTTCGATTTCTTTACACATTATTTTGATGTTGCCGGCACAAGCACCATTGAGGTATATACCGGAACAGCTAAGAATCCTGCAAGCTTAACACAGCTTATAGCAACTGTATCAAATACAAATGCCACCTTCTGGAATCAATCTATTTCGACATTTTCTGTTCCAACAACGGATACATATTATTTTGGCGTTAGAGTAAATCAATCTGGAAGTACACCCTCTCCTGTACGCATTGATGACATAACCATAAGCTATGCGTCAGGCACTAATGAAAATGCATTATCTGCTGCTATTTTAGTTGCTCCCAATCCGGCAACTGATGTTGTTAACATTATCTTGAATAACCATGGCGATGATGCATTTGTGCGCGTATATGATGAACTTGGCAGGCTAATACTTACTTCACAGATGGTGCGCAGTCATCAGGTCACACTTGATGTATCGGGCTTGTTACCGGGTGTGTATATGTTGGTTGCCGAAGGTGTAAATACGCCATCAAAGCATAAGCTTGTAATTGCAAGATAATTAATAAACTATTTTATTAAAAAAATGAGGCCTCTTACCGATAGAGGCCTTTTTTATTTGCCTGTTATCATCCTTTTAACTGAGATGAAGTAACAAGGCTACGCTTGCACCCATTGCTACAGTTATTAGCTTTTGCAAATTAAAACGATGATCATTGCTGGCTTCAAATAAAATGGTAGTGGAAATGTGTAGTAATATTCCCGTTACTACTGCCATACTTTGCCTGAAAAACATTTCTGAACCGGATAGTTCTGTACCTTGAAGCATACTGCTAACGTAAGCACCTAATGGTGACATGAGCGCAAAAATAAGAAGGCAGACAACGGTTCTGTATTTAGAAACACCGCTATGCATCAACATAGCGACCAATGCAAATGCTACGGGAATATGATGTAGCAATATGCCCCAGAATAAATGGGTGTGGCCTGCATGTTGCATCCCCGCAAGCGGCATTGCCTCAATAAATGAGTGAAGACTTAGACCTATCATTAAACCAAATGGGAAGGTCTTATCATTCGTCTTATGAATATGAATATGGCCGTGCTCAATTCCTTCGCTAAAATATTCCAACACAAGCTGCAAGAAAAATCCTGCTAATAAGTAAATGCCAATATGTGCTATATCGCTTTCGAAAACATACGGCAGCAAATCCATCAATATAAGTCCAAATAAAAACGCACCTGTAAAAGACAGAATGAGCTTGAGATATTTTTTTTCTATCGCTTTAAAATAGAAAAACAACAATCCGCTTGAGCAGATAATTACAAAAAAAAGTATGTATTGCAGTAAGGTCATTTTTGGGCAATAAAAATACAGCGTGGCGAATTGTTTATATCAAATGGCTCGAGTTTATAATTGCCATAGATTTGCTGAATGAGGAATCCTGCCTTTGCAAATAAATTTTCAAATTCTTTTAGTGTTATTAATTCAACACGCTCAAAAAAAGTGTGTTCCCTACCATCATCCGACACAACGATTTCTTTAATTACAAAACGGTCTTCTATTTTTTTTCTGATTTCGAATTTGATGTTATCATGAATAACAACTTTCACATCAGGTATTAAATTTTCTACAAAGGTGCTGTTAAAGTAATCGAGCACCATTACTCCACCCTGCTTAAGTGCAGCATAAGCTGCTTGTAAGGCAAGTTCATTGTGATGTAGCTTTTCGAAATATCCGAAACTAGTAAAGAGGTTAAGCACCACATCAAATGTATTAATGCAATAAAACCTACGCATATCGTGTACCTTGAAATCTAAATTAGCATTGGCGAACTGCATGCAATGTTCTATATTTTTTTCCGACAAGTCGATGCCTGTAACAGTATACCCTTTTGAATTTAAGTAAACAGCGTGGCGTCCCTTGCCACATCCCAGGTCGAGTGCCGATGCGCCTGTTGGCAGCTTTTCTATAATATTATTTATAAAAAACTCCGCCTCGGCATAATCGCGATGCGCATACAGTTTATCATAATATGTTGTGCCAAACCAGGCATTGTACCAGTTATCAGTTGCCATAGTGCGCAAATGTATTGCAAAATTGCATATCAGCATGCATACTTTAATTGTTTATAATATGATTGATAACTAACAATTGCTTCTAGTTATAAAAGGTGTAAGTCTGTATATATTTGAAAAAATAAAGTATTGATAAGCTGTGAAAAGAAAAATCAGTTACAAAAAACCAAAGACTAAAACTCCGGTATCACATTTTAAAAGCGGATACTTTAGCTTCCATCAGGGTTTGCAAAAACCTGAAATGACTGTGTATAACTATTCAATAGATGAGTTCTATACTAGTAATGCAAATAACTTAACCGATGCGTTAGCCATTTGCAGCAAACATGCCGGAAGCAAGCATTGGATACACATAAGCGGAACAGGCGATGAACAAATGTTTAACGACATTTGCAATAGATTTGATGTACATCCATCTGAATTGGATGATGTATTAATAGAAAATCAGCGTTCTAAGTTTTCAGAGCACCCCAACTACATTTTTTCTATTGCACATGCTATTAATTACAATCAGGAAGCAACCATGCAATCGGAAGCTATTGCTACCTTGCTTACTAAAGAATACCTGGTAACGATTCAAAAAAGTAAAAACAACTATTTCGAAAAAATAATTTCGCGTATGACAAACCCTAAAAGTTCGCTTCGAACTTTTGGACTTGACTACATGGCATTCAATGTAAACGATCAGTTTATTGAAGCTAATTTTAAAACAATAGAAATTGTTGGTGAACGGCTTGACCGGCTCGAAGATGAAGTGCTTGGAAGAGTTAATATAGCTACCTTACAACAGATACAAGCTACCAGACGTAATCTTATTTTTTGCAGGAGAATATTTTTTGCAGAGCGAGATAAAGTCAATGATATTATCCGCAGCCATAACAATTTGGTAGATGCTGAAACCAAAATTTATTTCAAAGATTCATATGATCATATAGTTCAGTTAATTGATCTGGCCGATAATTTTAAAGAGATAACTGTAAGTTTAACCGATATTTACTTATCATCCATAAGCAACCGTATGAATGAGGTAATGAAAACACTAGCAGTAATAAGTACCATATTTCTTCCTTTAACTTTTATTGTTGGTTTATACGGAATGAACTTTAATCGATATAATGAAACAACTAAGCAAATAATGCCCTTAAGCATGCCTGAATTATATTGGCCATATGGTTATGTAACCATAATGGCGTTCATGCTAGCACTCGCAATAGGTATGATGTTATACTTCAAAAAGATTGGTTGGCTTACCAGAGGCACTTAGCGCCTGCTCACCTTGTAGTTAAATTACACCCGCATAAATGAGATAAGGCTTGTACTTGTCTGGAATAGCTAACGGCTTATGGCTAAGAGCATACAAGGTACTTCCACTGCCGCTCATTAATGCAAACCATGCACCACAATCATATAGCATTTGCTTTAATTCGGCAAGCATGGGAAAGGCATTAAACGCATAATCTTCAAAGTCATTTTTAATTAAATGCGGCCATTCTTCTTTTGGCAATTGTATTATTTCGTTTAGCCTGATGGTCGGCATACAAGGCTTACAATTTGCATAAGCAGCAGCGGTGTTAATGTGAATGCCTGCATTAACCAGGGTTATATACGTTCCCTCTAATCCGGTTGATAAGGAGCTTAACTCATCACCCCGGCCTGTGGCAAAAGCAGTGGTGTTATCAATAAAAAATGCGCAATCGCTGCCAAGTTTGGCAGCATAAGACTTCAGCGCTTGTTGAGAAATATTTAGCTCAAAAATCTTATTTAGGATGACTAGTGTAAATGCTGCATCAGCACTGCCACCGCCAAGACCGGATCCTGAAGGAATTTTCTTTAACAAAAAAAAGTCAACAGGTGGCAATTGGTATTCTGCTCTCAATAAAGAATAGGCTTTTATACACAAGTTATTGTCGAAGGATGGTGGCTCCTGCATGCCTTCTATCCGCATATGGACTTCCTTATTGACTGAAGGCAAAATTTCGAGTGCATCGCATAAGGCAACAGGAATAAATATGGTTTCGATGTTGTGAAACCCATCACTTCGTTTCGAAGTGATGTTTAACCCTAAGTTGACCTTGCAGTTTGGGAATGAAATCAATTTACTCTACTGTTTAAAAATATTTTTCGGGAGTCAAATACTTAGTAACATAATCACGTATGCCCTGCTCAAGCGATTGGAATGGCTGCACAAATCCAGTTGAAACTAACTTGTTCATGTTAGCCTCTGTAAAGTACTGATAGTTGTCGCGTATGTCAATGGGTATGTCTACCCATTCTATTTGAGGTTGTTTATCCATTGCACTGAAAGTGGCAGTTGCCAATTCCAGAAAACTACGGGCTGTACCTGTTCCTAAATTATAAATTGATGAGGCAATATTTTTTTGATAAAAATACAAACACACATCAACTACATCTTTTACATAAATAAAATCGCGCAACTGAAAACCATCTACAAAGTCGGCCCGGTGTGAGCGAAACAATTTCATACTACCGCTTTTTTTAATCTGGTTAAAGGCATGAAAAACTACAGAAGCCATTCGGCCTTTATGATATTCGTTAGGGCCATATACATTAAAAAATTTTAAACCTGCCCATTTTGGTGGCTGGGTCCTTTGCATTAATACCCATTTGTCGAAATCATTTTTACTGATACCATATGGATTAAGGGGTTCTAATTTTTCAACCAGACTGAGGTCACGATCATCATATCCATACTGGCCATTGCCATAGGTTGCGGCCGAAGAGGCATAGAGCATCGGTATTTGAAAAGCACTGCACAACTGCCAAACATGACAACTGTAGGAGACATTTAACCGATCGAAAATTTCACTATTAAATTCGGTGGTATCTGTGCGCGCACCAAGGTGAAAAATAAATTTTATGCGCTTGTGATTTTCTTTGATAAAATCAAAGAACAAATCGCGGTGCACACGTTTGCTGATATGCTTATCGGCAAGATTTTTTTCTTTTTGTTCGTGCGAAAAATCATCTACTGCAACAACATCATGAATATCAAGTTGATTTAACCTGCCAACCAGGCAACTACCTATAAACCCTGCGGCCCCAGTTACTATTACCATATACGCTACTGCAATAAGGCGTTAGTCAACGAAAACCGGTTCAGTAAGAAAATTATACACATTTACCTGCTTGCTTCTGCGAAACAGTGCACGAACAGCGCTGATGCCTTCTATGCCCAGATTTACTGAATAATGATTGACAAACATGCGAATGTGCTGCATGATTACATCATCGCTCAACGATTGTGCATGTTGACGAACAAAAGGCAAAATCTCGTCAGGATGTTGAAAAGCATATACAATACTACTGCGAATTAATTCTTCAATTTTCTTTTTGGCTTCCATTTGCATTCTGCGCTTAACAACTATGCCACCAAGTGGTAATAAGGTGAAATTTTGTTCTTTCCAGGCTTCGCCAAGGTCAGCCACTTTTACCAGGCCCTTAGCCTCATAGGTAAAACGATTTTCGTGAATAATTACTCCAAGGTCATAATCACCATTCAATACAGCGTCTTCTATGGTAGAAAATAATATGGCTGTCTTGTCTACCAGGTCAGGATAAAATAAGCTAACCAAAAGGTTGGCAGTAGTATGCATACCAGGAATTGCCAGGCGTGCTGTGGCATCCTGAGCTTTTTCTTCGTTGCCAGGCTTACAAACTAGTATGGGGCCATTAGATTCGCCAAGTGCAGCACCACACTGTAATACCTGATAGTTGTTACTTACAAGCGGGAAGGAGTGAAAACTGATTTTACATATATCAAAATTGCCTTCTAAAGCCTGCGAATTCAATTCTTCAATATCCAGAATGTGAGGTTCACATAGGAATTCATCGGTTGCAATTTTTCCGGTGAATAATGCACCAAGCATAAAGGTATCGTTAGGGCAAGGAGAAAAGCCAAATTTCATTTTATCAGCCATAATTAGTTAGTTATTAAGTGCACAAATATGAACCAAAATTTTTAATAAATCGTGATTAAGATTTTCGATAGCCAAATTAACCTCCCATGCTGCGCGGTTTCGTTTCTCTACATAATTAGAAATTGCCCTAACACTAATTGCCGTAATAGAATACATACCTGCGCAATAGGCCACAGCTGCACCTTCCATAGTTTCAATGTCTGGATTATAATAAAGTGTAAGGCGTTGTATATGTGCCTCATTACCATGTCCTGTATCGCTGGTAATTGCAGTAACTCTGGACAGTGGCAAGTAGGTAATTAAATCTTGATGATAGTTGAGCCAGCCATCATTAAATGGAAATTTATTTTTATCAGCAATGGGCAAATCAAATGCATGTATAAACTCCTGATCATCTTGTGCGCCAAAATCACAAAACGTATCACGTTTTGTAAGCACCACCTGGCCAAGCTTTAAATCGTGGTTAAAACTGCCTGCAATGCCTGCATTAATAATAATGTCTGGTTTTTCTGCAGCAAGGTATTGCGCAAGAGCAAAGCAAGTAGCAGCAATGCCGGGTCCGGTAACTAGCCAATACAGCTGTTGACTATTGGCCAATGCGGTTCCTGCAAGTAATAATTCCTTTGTCGGTTTTATTTCTTCTTCAGTTGCAGCAACTATCAGTATTTTTTTGAATAAACTCATTAATTGAAAAGTTCACAAAAGTTGTAATTTCGCGCCACATTATCATTAAAAAAAAATAAATGGTTTACGTTATTCGAAAAGAGCACTTTAATGCTGCTCATAAAGTGTTTAATCCCGAGTGGAGTGATGAAAAAAATCATGAGGTATTTGGCAAGTGCAGTAATCCAAACTGGCACGGGCACAACTATGATTTGTTTGTAACAGTAAAAGGCGTTCCTAAGGCTGATACTGGCTTTGTAATGGACTTAAAAAAACTCAGCACGCTCATTAAAGAAAAGGTGATTGATAAGGTAGATCATAAAAATTTAAATCTGGATGTTGATTTTATGAAAGGCCTGATGCCAACCACAGAGATTGTTGCAATAGCTATATGGCAGCAGTTAGAAGCCGAAATTGCTAACCATGGTTGCTTGCTGCATTGTGTGCGGTTAAATGAAACCGAACGTAATTGTGTAGAATATTACGGTGAGTAAGTATTATTTTCTTTCAAAAAAAAATCATTTGAATGCTTCACAAATTAAGAAGTTGAAAGCACATATTAAATTCTACTTTTGTAGAACCTCATTCTAATTTTATGAAATTTAAAATCAGTGCCTTATTGGCCATTTGCCTGATGCTTACTTTGCAAGCATTTAATCAGGTTAAGCAAGAAAAAGCAAATCTTCAAAAACGACCTAAGCTTACCATTGGTATTGTGGTTGACCAAATGCGTGTAGATTACCTATACCGATATTGGAATCATTACGGTAATGCAGGGTTTAAGCGAATGGTAAATGAAGGTTTATTTTGCAGTAATGTACATTACGACTATGTGCCTACCTTTACAGGCCCGGGACATGCAAGCATATACACAGGAGCTACCCCATCCTTAAATGGCATCGTAGGTAACAATTGGTATATGCGATCTAATTACGATACCGTTTATTGTGTAGAAGATACATCAGTTACTGCCGTTGGGAGCACATCGACAAGCGGCAGAATATCTCCACGAAACATGCTAACAAGCACCATTACAGATGAGGTGCGTTTTGCAACAAATTATCAATCGCGTGTAATTTCAATATCACTTAAAGACAGAGGAGCCGCGCTGCCCGGAGGACATTCGGCCAATGGGGCTTATTGGTATGATAATGCTACAGGTAATTTTATTACAAGTACCTATTATATGACCAAACTGCCGCAATGGATGGAGGAATTTAATGCAAAAAAACTTTCAGAAAAATACTTTCAAACTCCATGGACCACTTTGTTGCCTTTAGAAAAGTATCAGGAATCAACGGCAGACAGCACTGTTTACGAAGGACTATTTCCAACATATACCAGCCCTGTGTTTCCTTACAACTTTAACAAAATGGGCAAAACAGGCTATGGTTTATTAAGAAGTAGCCCATGGGGTAATTCACTAATTACACAAGCGGCTATGGCAGGTATACAAGGAGAAAATCTGGGAAGTGTAAACGGAGACTTTTTATGCTTGAGCTATTCTTCGCCTGATTACATCGGTCATCAATTTGGCACCAATGCTATTGAGACCGAAGATATATACTTGCGCCTGGACTTAGAATTAGCTTCGCTGCTTAAATACCTTGATACTAAAGTTGGCAAGGATAATTATCTTTTGTTTTTAACTGCTGATCATGCAGCAATTCCTAATCCACAATACTTAATCGATCATAAGATTAATGCCGGTTGGCTTGATGACTCCTTGATTTTTGCTTCACTAAAAAATGAAATGAAGAAAAAATATTTGGTAGATGGACTATTGCTTTCATTTTATAACGATCAACTATTTATTAATAAACCATTGCTAACAGAAATGGGGATAAATCATGAAAAATTTGAAAATGAGTGCGCACAATTCTTCATGCAGTTTGATGGGGTGCACCATTGTTTAACATCAACCTCTTTGCTTAGAAATGAGTATACCCTTGGCATAGATGCCAAGGTGCAAAAGGGATATTACCCAAAGCGTTGTGGCGATGTTGTGATTGTGCCTGAGCCGGGATTAATAGAATACTCTGGGCATACGGGCACTACGCATGGTAGCGGATATACGTATGATACCCATGTACCACTGCTTTGGTTTGGTTATGGAATTAAACCGGGCGAGGACGCCACGGAACATAATATAACAGATATTGCTCCTACCCTTTCGGTTTTATTGCGTGCCGCATTTCCTAATGCTGCCAGTGGCAAAGTAATAACCCGTGTGACCGGAAAATAAGAATCGTTCATGCAACAATTTAGTTACAAGGAAATCTCAACTGCCTTTTCAGCAAAGAAATTTTTTAAAAAACGTTCTTTCGAAATTCTTACTGCAAGCAGCCGGCATATACCCATGCGCGAGATTCTTGAATTGTACTTATACATTAGTGGCAGTCGCGATTTTGGTTGGATTGATTATAACGGTAACTATATAGCTGCCCATTCGTTTTTCAAAAATCTTAAAAACCTGTTCGAAGATTTAGTTTTATGGTATCCTGCAATTAAAAGAATCAAGCAGCAACTGACTAATCTTGAAAATACAGTGCCGGTCAAAAAACTTCCGCTGTTAACCGATGCTAAGTTTCTGTATTTACGAACCGATCATTGGTTTAATTTACGCAGCGGTGGCTCGGTAGGTCATGTTAGCGGTGTGGTAAATGAAATGAGAGCAAATCAATGGCTTTCGCAAATTATAAGTACCGATACTTTATTTGAAGTAGATTGCACTTCTCTTTTTACCAAAGTTAGCCCCGATTACAGTTCATATACTTCAATACCTGAACTTGCCACCATCATTTATAATGAGCAGCTAATAAAATTTTTAAGCTCGACAACTATAGACAGTTCCGTTATTTATCAGCGCTATAGTCAGTTTAACTATAGCGGTGTATGGTTAAAACATCATTTAAAAATGCCGTTGGTTTTAGAATTTAATGGGAGCGAAGTTTGGGCGATGAAAAATTGGGGAAGCGGTAAAATGATTCACTCCATATTGCTGGAGCGCATAGAAAGATTGAATTTACAACATGCCGATTTGATTGTGGTTGTATCTGAAAATCTTAAAAATGATTTAGTAGCATCCGGAGTTGAAGCAGCCAAAATACTTGTAACTCCAAACGGAGTTTCGCTAACAAAATTCAACACTCAACTTAAGAGTGCAGTTGTGCGCGAACGCTATCAATTGCAGGAGAAATTTATTTTTGGTTTTATTGGCACGTTTGGCGAATGGCATGGCGTGGTTGAATTAGCCAAAGCAATTGTTTCGCTTTTTACTGCACATACCGAATTACGCGACAAAATAAGATTTCTGCTTATTGGCAATGGTAACTTGTTGCCATTGGTTAAGAAAATAATAGCAGATGCAACGTGTACACCCTATGTTACTTATACTGGCGCAGTACCACAGAATACAAGCCCTGAGCACCTTGCCGCATGCGATGTATTGGTATCTCCCCACATTCAAAACACGGATGGGACAAAGTTTTTTGGAAGCCCCACAAAATTATTCGAGTACATGGCATTGGGCAAACCCATTATTGCAAGCGACCTTGAACAAATTGGTGTTATATTAAAACATAATTATAGTGCTTTATTGGTGCCTCCAGGAGATATAGAGGCCTTGGCCAATTCCTTTTATGAGATGTATATCAATTTTGAAACCTACAAACAACTTGGAAAAAATGCGTACACCACTGTTGCCGAAAACTACACGTGGGCGCATCATGTAAGAAAAATTGCCAAGGCTTGTAGCGTTTCTTAGTATTCTATTCTAATTGTGGTTCCCTTTCCAACTGCAGAGTCAAGAGTAAATTTTGCATCCATATCAAATGCCCTTCGTTTCATATTTTCAATACCATTTCCCAAACTCTGTTTATTTAACAAATCAAATCCCTTACCATCATCGGTAATCTCCATTGTAATAAAAGAGCTATTTTTTAAAATAGAAATATAGCAATTAGCAGCCTCCGAATTTTTTGATACATTATGAATAGCCTCTTTAAAAATGAGGAATAAATTTTTTCGCTGTTCCATTTCAAATTTATGCTTCTCGAATCCCTGGTAAATATTATAATGAACCGCTATATTTTTTGATTCGAGCAATTCAGTTGCAGCAAACTTTATTTTTGCAAGAATGTTGCGACCACTATCATTTTTAGGGTTTATACTCCATACAATATCACTCATGCGCTCAATGCTTTGTTTGGATGTCTTGCTTATCCTTTCAAGCACCACTTTAGATTTTACAAGATCTTTTGATATCAGACTTGACGCCAGGTTACTTCCCAAATGGATACTACTTAAGGCACTTCCTACTTCATCATGCAAGTCGCTTGCTATGCGATTGCGAATTTCCTGTATACGAAGTAACTGTTTAAGCCGGTACTGAAACAACAGATACGCAGCTAAAGAAATTATACCAGCTACCAGAAAATAAAACCACCAGGTATTATACCAAGGCGGAAAAATAGTAATCGAATAGGAATGTGTAAATGCTTTTTTATCGTTCTGTATTGGGCTACATTTTATTTCGAGTTGATACGTGCCAGGTGTTAGAGTATAATGAATATTCCTCGGGTTATTTGTTGCCTGCCAGTTATTTTCAAAACCAGTAAGCCTATACCAATAGTTATACTCAGAAGGATTAAGCATACCAATTGCAACAACATCAAACTGCAAATGATTTTGAAAATATTTTAGTTTTATCTCATTGCCTTGCCATATCCCAGTTGAAGAGGAGTAAACGGAGTCATTCACAATAAGTGAAGTAAGTTGAATAATAGGGTTATCATCTATTCGCGAAAGCTCCTTCTGTCTAAATCTTGTTATTCCATTGATGCCTCCAAAATAATAGAAACCATCTCCGGTCTTAAAATTCGAAGCAGTATTAAACTCATTTTCCTGCAAGCCTACTTCTTTAGGATAGTTGATAATTTTTCCATTCATATAAACATGCGATAAACCCAGGTTGGTGCTCACATATACCGCATCAACTTCGTCAGATGGTATAATACTATAGATACAGTCGTTGGTTAATCCCTGCTGATCTGTTATACTAATAATAAGCTTGCCTTTGGGCGAGTATACGTATAAACCTTTATCGCTGCCTACCCATAAATTTCCATTAGTCGCCTCCTTGATTGCACGAATCGTAAAATTGCCAACTATAGAAAATTGCGAATATTGATTTACACTTCGCGTAATTACCAATCCATTGTTGGTAGCTGCTACTATATCACCATTTTTTTTGATAGTTGCATGGGTATACGCTATCTTGAACGGATCCTGATACGCAAACATGGCTACAGCGCTAATTAGCACATTCTCTTTAAAAGAACATTTATACACATTGGTTGCAGTGGCAATAATGAAAGCATCTGCCCCTATTTTGATAATATTATTTGAAAAATTAATTTTTGCTTTAATAAAATCTTGATGCTCCTTTTTAGATGATGTTACCTTACTAAAAATTTTTTTTTCATAATTAAAAATATACCACCCGTTAAAATAAGTAGAAACAAGAAAATTGCCAGAGCTTAATTTCTCAATGGCCATTATATCTTTAACATCACTCGTAACTATAGGTTGAGAAAGCAATGCCTTACCATTTACTGAGTAAAGTTGTAAACCTCCATTGAAACATCCTGCTAATATTATTCCTTCAGTTGTATCAACATAAATTGTTTTGACAAAATTATTTTTCGCATTGTCATAAAACAAATGCTCGAAAGGAACAGAAGCATCTTGCACCCGCTTTATATCATTATTGGTTATCACCCAAACACGGTTAAACTGATCCGGATAAACCTTTACGATATAGCCAACCGGAACAATGTTTTGGTTTTTTAAATCGATCAGCTCTGTAAAATGCAAAAGCTGACTATCGCTCTCGTAAATATGGTTGTTGATTGATATAAATAATCTGCTGTTCTTCACTGTGAGCGAAGCATACTCCACTTTTTCATTTATTAGATTAGCAATTGTAAATGTCTTAAGCAACGTGCTCCCTAATGCACTATAGATAACCAGGTTGCTATCGCCAAGTTCATAGTAATAGCTACCAATGCTTGCCAAACCAAATATTTTATCGTTTTGCTTTTTAATTAAAGTAAACTTTTTTAATGATGTATTAAACTCATACACAGAATTGAAGTCACTAAAAATGATTCGCTCTCCATTAACACAATATGGACCGCCTACAAATACAAAGTTGCTGATAACAGTATTGACTGTAAAAAAATTTGAAGTTACAGAGGTGGGAAAAGCACACTCCCGACCTTCGTGCGACAGCGAGTCTACATTATATGATACTATTTCATTTTCTATAAGACAGTATAGTTTCCCGTTTAGTTCTGCCAGCGGCAGTGTTGCAAATTTTAATTCGCCTTTTGCGTTGCGCTTATTTACAAAACTAAAGCAATCGTTATTGATATCATATTTTAATAAACCTTGCTTGCTCGTAATAATAATGAAATCGTTGCTTAGTTTTAGTAGATTAACAGCATAATCAATTTGTACACTTCCATATCCATCTATAAACGGGGTAACCGTTTTAAAACGATAGCCATTAAAGCGTTGTAATCCAATTTGCGTGCTAATCCAAATAAAACCTTTGCTATCGGTAACAATGCTCGAAGTGCTGTTATGCATTAACCCTTGCTCATAATTAAGCGTTGTTGCATGCATTCGCTTTTTGGGATGGGCTTGACCAACCAATGTGTAGGCACCTATTGCAAAAGCCAAAAGGGCATGCATAAAAAGTATAAAAGCACTGGTGCGCATCTACAGAGAAAAAGTTTTTTGTAAAGCTAAAACTAATTGGTAGAAAATAAAAGCAACTCCTAATGCACAGAAGCAGATTTGTGCACTCAAACCCAAATGCCTTTAAAATGAGCAGATAATTTCCGAAGTAGAAGCATCATCATTCCACAAATGCATTTCTTAGCTCTTTAAAAAAATAACGTTTTTTGCATCTAAATCGAAACAGCAGCAACTGGCCGCTACTGGCTTGAACACTGAGAAGTCTGTATGCCAAAAATTGTCCTAAAAAACAAATATACTTGTGGACGATGTTGTAAGTAACGTATTAAATGCCAACCGCAAGCAATTATTTAGCATTACCTTTGCAATACTAAAACTTTCTATATTCAATGAAACGTATAAGAAGGTCGCTTTTGGCAATCTTTATCTTACTAGCTATTGTTATCGTATTACGAGGGTGGCTTTATAGGAGTTGAATCATTTATAAGTCAGTTTGCATACGCGATACTTATCCTATAACAAACAATAATCTCAACACGCTAATTAATTATAGCCAGAATCAACATAACAATCATGATATCGAAAAAATAATACAACTTAGTTTATCCATAACAACCAATCAGCTAATTTTTAGTAGCAATAAAACTAACTACAATCCAAATTTGCTTATAGATTCGAAAGCGGCAAACTGCATAGGTTATGCATCCTTCTTTGTAACCACATGTAACCATCTGCTAAAAGAAAATAATCTTGACAACAGTTGGAAGGCAACATCACACATTGGTCATATTTATTTCCTTGGAAAAAACATTCACGTCTATTTCGATTTGCCACTTTTTAAAGATCACGATTTTGTGACTATTGAAAATAAAACTACAGGCGAAATCTTTGCGGTTGACCCTACCATAAATGATTACTTGTTTATAGATTTCATTACCTACAATAAATAATAAATTTAATATAGCAAGTCGAACTACCTTAATTAAGGTATAGAATGCACTTTATTTGAATTGCCCCCTACTCTATTGTTTGCTGCTAAAGAATAGCATTAAGGTGTGAAAAAACTGAACAGCCCACAGTTACACGTTAATGGCAAGTGGTAAAAATAGAAATTACAACATCACAATTAATAAACAGTAGCAAATAAAACATAATGCAACACATGATAGTATGCTGCAGAAATCAAAAGCAGATGTCAAGTTGAGATTATAATATTGGCGCAGAAAATGTTGTATGCTTTAATTATGGCTTACATGGATGCCATGTTTTTTAAGTGTTTTAAAACCAACATATATGCTCCCTGTTACAACCACAAATAGCAAACCGCAATCCATTACAAGTACACTTAAACACAAACAGGCTGTAGCACATATAAAGCACATCACGGCTCGTATCGCTGAATACTTTCTATTTGAAAAGCACCTTTGTTTGGTCTACTTGTGTGTGAGGTTTGTATAGATGCTAAATGTTATATACTGCCCCTTTTTTGTCGTTAGAGTTTGTTTGTGCCATTAGCAATATTTGTAGGCTTTGGAAATGTGAGGAAGTAGGCAATTACAAACAAAGTTACTGTCGCTGTTGTAATAAATGCTATGGTCGCACCAAATTGAAACCAAATTAAACCGGTCAATGAACTAGCCAACATGGTGCAAATACTTTGGAGTCCCGAAAAAGTTCCGATTGCTGTTGCTGTGTCTTTTTTGTCTGTAATGTTTGAAATCCATGCTTTTGAAATTCCCTCTGTCGATGAAGCATAAATACCGTAAAGAAAAAACAGTCCGAAAAAGTAATAAATGTTTGTATTTATGGACATACCAAAATATACTAACGCAAATAAGGAAAGTCCGATGATGAATATTGCTTTAAGTCCCAAGTAGTCAGCAAGAATGCCCACAGGAAAAGCGAACAGAGCATAAATAAGATTGTAAAAAATATAAACCCCAATTACCATTGTGTCGTCAAGTCCTGCTTGTTTTGTTTGAAGCAAAAGAAAGACGTCTGAACTGTTAAACAGGGTAAATAGTAGAAGTCCGATTACAACTTTTCTATATTCTGTTGGGCTTGCCTTCCAGTAGTTTAAGAATGAAAAAATTGGCGTTTTTACTTTTGGTCTATCCACATTTACTTTCTTGTCTTTTAGATAAAATGAGGATAGAACTGCTAATAATCCAGGGATAAATGCAATGAAAAAAAGTGTTTTGTAGTCTTTAGGATAAATATACAAATAGAGCAAAGCCAAAGAAGGACCAATGACAGCGCCTAGTGTGTCCATTGACCGATGAAAACCAAAAACTTTTCCTTTTGTTGCTGGAGTTGCTTCATCAGAAAGTATCGCATCTCTTGCACCTGTCCGAATGCCTTTACCAAAACGGTCAATTGTACGTGCAAAAAATATCCAAATTGGAAACGTAAAAATTGCCATCATTGGTTTTGAAATTGCACTAAATGCATAACCAAGTTGCACAAACGGAACTCGTCTGCCTGATGTGTCAGAAAGCTTTCCGAAATAACCTTTGCTAAGCCCAGCGGTTGCTTCAGCAACGCCCTCAAGCATTCCAATAAGAACAATTGAAAATCCAATTGTCTTTAAGTAAATCGGCATTATTGGGTACAGCATTTCGCTTGCCGTGTCTGTCAGCAAACTAACTACTGATAAAATCCAAACTGATCGTGTTATATATTTCAAAATTTTCTTTTCTTTTTGTTGAGTTTAAAGTATGCTGTGTCGTCTAAGAACTGCTTATAACGGCAGCCTGTTGAAAACCACTAGCCACAAGCTGCACTTTAATAACATAGGGTAAAAATAAAAATTACAACAACACGATTGAAATGACTTAGCAAAAAAAAAAAAAATGCATCACATGCATGCAAGCCGCTTTAATCAAAAGGAGATATCAGGTTGAGATTGCAATTTTGGACAGAAAATGTTGTGCTCTTTAATGCCGGCTTGAATGGATGCAATATTCATTAACTGTATTAAAAACAATGTATATACTCACTGTTACAAGGAACCAATACCAAGCCTCACTTGGTTACAAATAAACCTATATACAGAACAGATAGCGGCTCATACTATGCTGATAGCGGCTTACGCTGCAGAACACCATCTTTATGCCCCTCTCGTTCGCTCTATTCGAGTGCAGTTTTCTTATAGATGGCTAAATGTAAGCGGTTCGGGCATTTTTAAGTTTATTGATTTTCACTTTTGTTTCATAATTTTGTCGTGTCAATGCCTTTTATGAGTAACCACAAACAAAGACATAGTTCACCTATGAAAATTGGAATTGCAAGGTAAATGAACAGAGGATTCGCAAATCCTTTTGAGAGAAACATTGTAAAACTATTTATCAAGTAGCATAGTCCTGCCATTGCATAAGCGATTCCAATAAGTTTAGGTATCGCATTAGTTCTAAAAATTACATATCCAATTAAAATACAATAAAATCCAAAGAATACTAAACCAATTCCATAACCTTGTGCTTGAATATTTAAGGACAAAAGAGAAAGTGTTGCTAGTTGGTTTGGTTGAAAAGTATTTAAGTAAGTCTCATTACCTAATAGTAACAATGGTGTAATTTGATTTAATAGATTGACTGCAATAATTGCCGTTTGAATAATAACTAATGCTAAAGCAATTTGCAATATAATCTTATTTGACTTTTTGAAAAAGTGAAAAATTATCAATATAGCCGGTATACCAACTATAAAATTGATAAGGTCAGCCACAATACCCCAACGAAATAGCATTTCATTAGTTTTAATATTGTGGGCAGTTGCCATTGCATCATTTGACATTCTTAATGCTTGCCTTACAAAAACTTCCGAAAACAAACCTGTCGCAATCACTACTAAGTAGCAAAAACCTGCAATTCGGGCTAAATTTTTATCTGTAATCATTTTCCTGGAGGTTTATGTTTGTCATTGTCTTTTTTCTTAGTCATCAGTTAAATTTACTTTTTGTTATATTGAATTCTCGGTAGTTTTTTTGCCTGACCGATAACGGCAGACTGTGAAAAAACCAACTAGCCGTCAGCTAAACGTAAATAACATGTGGTAAAAATAAAAATTGCAACAAAACTAAGGACATACCTCAGCAAAAAAGAAAAATCATGTATCACATACCCGCAGTGTGCCTTAATCAAATGGAGGTATCAAGTTTAGATTATAAACTTCGTTGTTTATTTTGATACGATTTGATACGCAAAGATACGATTATGATGTGAAACCTCTAATAAAAAGTGATACGCTTTGATACATTTAGGTTTGATTATGATACGAAAAATAACATTGCTTTCAGGTGAGGGGTTGTCTTTTTACGAGTAATACGCGCCTTGCTACTAACAGCAACTTCACCGCCTTAGGCACGACAAGTTCCGAAAACCCAACTGCCCACAGCTACACTTTAATACCATGTGGTAATAACAAAAATTACAACAACACTGATGACCTAACTTAGCAAAAAAGAAAGAATTATGCATCCTATACATTTGGGCTGTCGTAATCAAATAGAGATATAAAGTTGAAATATCAATATTGATGCAAAAAATGCTGTAGCTGATGTTTTTGCTTGTAATAAAGATTCGGTGAGTGCTTAGTAGAATACACATAGAAGTTTTATTTTTTCTATTGTCATTTATTCGCTAGTATAATTTCGCTACTTTTTTTTGTAGATAAAATGCTTTTGCCTGTTACTGATAATTGGTAATGAGAGAACCTCATGCAAAAACACTTTTAACCTTTAAGCCACAAATGTAAAATAGAAGTCGCTATATTTATTTACCAATACTCATTCCCGTTAAATATTCCTATACAGACTGAGGCGGTTGCTTTGTGCCCTATATATTGATTGCTTACAACCAAGCGACTCTTGCTAAAATTGACTCCAACGCCAGCTTGCATACCTGTATTATGCACTTCACCTACCAAAATTTAATAGCCTTGTTAAAAAGATACCGATAACTTGAACCAAAGTTTGCTTATAAAAAAATATTTTCATGCCTTCGAAATTAGCAGGTAACATTAACTGATTTTGCACGCTTTATTCCAATTCTAACACACTTTATTTCAAATTGCCTACACTTGGGTTACAATTATTTTTTCAATCGTTAATAATGCTGCACATTTGCGACATCATAATTTATAAAATCAAAATAGAATTTGTTTAAATGATAAAGTCGCTCCAATACTACATCGCTCTCTGCAATAATAGCAAGCATTGTATGTACTTGTTTTAATTAAGTGGTACCATCACAATTAGATATATTAACTGTAATAGTAAACGAAGCGTTTGTCACTGCCGAAGTAGCTTATACCTGAATTACGTGAATTAATATTTGATTGTCGTCTGTTTTTATAATCTGAACTAATAAATCAACAAAATGAAAATAATAAAATTTGCAATACTGATTTTTATGCTATCCACTTTACATATAAGTGCACAAAAAACCATGAATGCCATCTATGAACTACGCGGAGAGCGTGAAATGGGTGCAGGGTTCGAATTTACTGAGCAAGGGAAGTTCAACTTTTATCTTGCCTATGGCGGCTTAGATAGGAATGCAACTGGAACCTACACTATAGAAAACGACACTGTAAGATTGAAAAGCGATAAAGTGCCGGCAAGCGACTATGAAGTTGAAAGCCGAAAGAACACAAGCAACTATAAAGGTTTTGTAATAAAAGTAAATGATAAAAATTCCTTTATACTTAGTTACACTATAGCAGTAACTTTAGTTGATGGACAAATGCACTCGCACAAATGCGATGGCAATGGAATAATAAAAACAAATACAACAGCATGCGAGAAAATATTTCTTTGGAATCAACTCTATGGTGATGTGATGACCGAAGTATATGACGCCACAAAAGATAAAGGAAGTAAAAATCAGATTACGGTAACAATGAAACCTACACTACAACAATTTACTTTTACCGGGATTAATTTATTTATAAAAGACAGTGAACTAATACTGCCGGCCAACCTATTGCTTAACGATACCGATTTGAATTTTGAGAAAGTAAAATAAACACATTAAACCAAACTGAAAGTTCTCTCATAAACCAACTGAAATTCGCAATAGAAAATGTCAGAACCTATTCGTTCAAGAAACAACTACGCTTCATTTCAGATTTGCCACACTTCATTTATTTTCCTTATGAGCAAAGCCTAAAATATTACACATTTGTGCGATGGTCAGAAGATGCTATTTAACGGCTTGCTTTGTAGTGCTTACTCTTTGTTTGTATGCTCAGCATGTTACTTACATACCGCAGAGTTTACCACCTTGCTTCGATACTTATTTCCCCAAAGGCTCCATTAAAGCCATGGTGCAAACAGATGATGGTTTTTTATGGCTGGGTACAAGCATTGGCCTGATAAGGTATGACGGATACGAATTTCTCATGTCAAATGGCCCCGATTCGCTGTGGAAAGAAAATGAAAGTGTAGGGGTTTCTGCCATGTGCAAAGACAATAAGGGGAATATTTGGTTGGGATATCTGGATGCTGTTGGTTGTTATAATACCAGAACCAACATCTATAAAAGATATCCATTCGATAAAAGCATAATGTCAGGAGTATCAAACGTGTATGGCATTTATGCAGAGAATGATGATGTGTGGTTTGGCTGCAGTGGTAATGGAATGGTGCAACTACATGTTCCTACAGGCAAGATGTGCCGTTATAACATTGCTACAAAAGAGCGCTTTCCTTACATGAGTGAAATACGCATAGACAAATGCAACTATGTTCATGAAATAAAAAAACGCGACAAGAATAATTTATGGCTTGCCAGTTCAGAAGGATTAATGTCATTCAATATTCAGACGCATGAAATTACCCTTATGCAGCCCAAGCCTGACCCAAAAAATGTGGATGAATACAATGTGATTGCACTTTTGCCTATAGGCAGTAAAGTGTGGGTGGGCGGTTGGCAAAGCGGAGTGCAATGTTATGATACGCTAACAAAAACATGGGAGCGCTTTCTATTAAGCAAAGAGGCAAATGCAGAATTCATCGAAACTGTAGGTGCTTTGTTACCTAAAGGTGACCACGAACTTTGGGTTGGGACAGGCGGCTATGGCTTGTGTACATTTAATACCATAACTAAGGAATTTAATTTTCTGAATGCCGACTCGATGTGCACCGGAATGTCCAAACTCTTTGTTTCGGAATTGCTCTTCAATGATGCACAACAAAACTTATATGTTGGCTTTTTAAATGATTTCCGCTTTTTCAAAAGAAACATTTCCATGTTTGAACAATACCCACTTACATCCTATTCAAATAGAAATTCCGGAAGCAGTGAGGCTGCTTGTTTTTACGAAAGTGATGACCATAAATACTTGTTGGTAGGCGAAATGTTTGCCGAAGGGCTGGAATGTTACAACCAAATTAATGGTGACAAGCGAATTGTGTATTATCAAAAAAACGGGAAAGGCATCAAAATAGATTGGGCCGATGAATTTGTAAAACGCGATAAGGATAATGTATTGCTTTTTTGCAACGAGGGTGTTCTCAATTACAATTTCAATACGGGACAACTTACACAAAAAGTAGTGTACGATACCTTAACAAAACTATACATGAATTATTCTGTTGCACTGTTTCACAGTACAGATGATGGGTATCTGTGGATGTCGAGCTCCAAACTTGGCTTGGTGCGATATTGCTTTAAAGACGGTAATGTCAAGATATTTGGGCATGATGATGGGGATACTACTAGTCTTGCTTCGCATAGTATAAATCGCAGTTGCCCCGATAGTAAAGGCAATGTATGGTTTGCTTATCGAAATATAAATTCACTTGGTTATCTTGATGCCCAAACGGACAAACATATTTACTTTAATAATAAAGGAATAGAAGACAAATTAGAAAACAGTGCAGTAACTTCCATGCTAAGCAGGTACAAAAACCATATTCTTGTAAGCACATATTCGGGCTTAATAATTTTTGATACATCGAAGAAAAAACCAGTCGTAAAAAAAATAATAAACAAAGCCAGGGGTTTTACTACTAGCTTCATAGCAAATGCCTATCAGCAAAACGATAGTATAATTTGGATTATTACAGATAAAGGTTTGTATGCATACAACATTCTTACAGATGCTTTCGATATAGTTACTGAAGACGATGGCGTTAAAGGTTTGTTGCTAAATGTGCGTCAAAGCAATCATCATGAAATTTTTATATGCGTGAGCAAATCTTTTTATAAAGTAAACCAGGCTTACAGTATATCAACACAAAGTCCACTGGCTAGTATTATCACCTCATTCAGCATTAATGATAAAAAAATAAATCATGCTTTAGAAATTGAAAATAATCAACAAATATATGTAACAGCAAATTACGATTACTTCACTGTATCGTTTGCAAGCCTTGATTATCGGTTTAGCAAAGACCTTAAGTATAGCTACATGCTGGAAGGGCTTCATAAAAACTGGATAGATGCCGGAGAAAAACGATATGCAAGTTTTAGTGGATTGAATGGCGGCAAATATATTCTTAAAATAAAATCTACGGTAAATAATGGTTACAGTTATAGCCAAATTACCGAGACACCTATTTATATCGAAACTAAGTACTATAAAACCCTTTGGTTTCGAACATTGATAGCGAGTTTAGTTTGTACATTGCTACTTGCCATCTATCGCTATCGTACCAAACAAAAGAAAGAAATGGATGCGCTAACAAATCGTGCGCAACTTTTAGAAAAAGAAAAATCAGTAGTACAATACGAAAACCTTGTGCAACAATTGAATCCGCATTTTCTTTTTAATTCGCTAACCTCGCTCAGTAGCTTAATAACCATTGACCCAAAAACTGCGCGGCAGTTCGTAGACCAGATGAGTAAAATATACCGCTACCTACTTAAGAGTAGCGAACATGAAACGGTGCTGCTGAAGGAAGAACTTGTATTTGCAAAAAATTATGTTGCACTGCAACAAACACGATTTGATAAAGGTTTTATTGTAAACTTTAATGTGAGTGAACAAATTTCAGAAAAAAAGATAGTTCCCGTAACGCTACAAAATTTAATAGAGAATGCCATTAAGCACAATATAATTGATGAAGAAGTGCCGCTTATTATTGATATTACGAATGACGCTGATTACATAATAATAGAAAACAACAAGCAATTAAAAAATGTAGTGGAAAGCAGCAACAAAAGAGGTTTGCAACAAATGCAATCGCTGTATAAATACATGACAGATAAACCCATTGTAATACTTAGCACTGACCAAAAATTTATAATAAAAATACCTTTACTATGAATGCAATAATAATTGAAGACGAACATTTGATTGCCAAAGAACTTCAATACAAAATAAAAGAAGTGGCAGATGACATTAAGATATTGGAAGTACTGCCAAGCCTAAAAACTTCTAAGCGCTGGCTGATGAACAACGCAGAACCTGACCTGATATTTATGGACATACAGCTAAGTGATGGTATCAGCTTCGAATTGTTTGATACGTATAAAATTAGTTGTCCTGTCATATTTACCACAGCGTACGATGAGTATGCAGTGCGTGCCTTTAAGGTAAATGGTGTAGATTATTTATTGAAACCAATAGACGAAACAGAACTGACAAAGGCCATAGAAAAGTGTCGAGCTATAGTTGCAAGCAAAAATTCTTACCCTGTAGATTTTGCTAAAGCAAAATCAGACTTTATCAGTCCTGAAAGTGCAACGCAGTTCAAAGAAAAATTTATTGTTAGCCGCAACAAGCAGTGGGTACCTGTCAATACAAGTGATATAGCCTTCTTTAACCGCGATGCCATGAATTATCTATATACCTTTTCGGGAGAATACTACCCGCTGGACTTTGCAACACTTGATGAAGCTGAAGAGATACTTGACCCAAAATTATTTTACCGTGCCAACAGGCAATTTATCGTTCACATTAATTCCATCAACACGGTGAAGCCAATGGAAAATCAAAAGCTCACTATAAAACTAAAAGAGCCAAACCATAAATTTGAAATTGATATAAGCCGCGAGCGCGCTCCTGCATTTAAAAAATGGCTCAACAGATAAATACCAGATTACAGAAAAATATTACGTAATACATATTCATAACGAAGCAAAACAATGCTAAGCGAACACCAGATACAATTAATAAAGCACAGTTGGCGACACTTGCGCAACGTAGACCCTGTCATTATTGGCAATGTATTTTATGCCAAACTTTTTATAGATGCCCCGGAGGTGAAACGAATGTTTGGAAATTCGCAAGAAGAGCAATCGAAAAAATTAATTGACATGCTAAGTTTATTGGTAGCACGATTAGACAATATTACATTACTCACTGATGATATAAAGCAATTAGGCCAACGCCATGTTGACTATGGAGTAAAAGATAAGCATTATGATTATGTAGGCGCTGCCTTGATATGGACACTGAAACTAGCGCTTAAAAATGAATGGAATATTGAGCTTGAAAATGCATGGATTGATTGCTATAACCTAATAGCCAATGCTATGAGAAGTTAATGATAGAAGCCAGCTGGGAAGGGCGTTTGATTATCTTTTTTGCGATTTGTATTACTATCAAGAACACGCCTCATTTTAATTTTACTACACTTTATTTCATTTTTACCACGTTTCATATTTATAAATTTTAGTACCCGTTTATTGCATTGCATGTTTGCAGCATAAAATCAAACAAAAAGCAAACACAATGTCAAATAAAAATCAAATCAACAGCAGGGATTATATTTCGCGCAGCTACATACGCGATAACAAAATAAAATTCTTCACCGTTACCCTGGATGTAATTTTCGGAATTGTACTTGTAGGGCTATGCGTTTTCCTGATGAGTATGACTGCTTATGCACAAAACGTAGGAATAAACAATTCAGCACCACATACCAAGTCGTTGCTCGACTTAACATCAAACGATAAGGGTCTACTCACGCCACGTATGACCGAAGTGCAACGCACTTCTATGTTTGCTGTGAGTGATGTAAGCGCAAAGGGCATGCTTGTATATCAAACGGATAATACTCAAGGGTTTTACTTTTATGATGGTGCTGCCTGGAATTTTATGGGAAGCTCAAATAGTGGATGGAGTACTTTGGGTAATGCAGGTACTACCTCAGCCACAAATTTTATTGGTACTACCGATGCGCAGGACTTTGTTGTAAAAACAAATAACTATGAGAACATGCGCATGACTGCTGCCGGAAATGTTGGATTAGGCACAAGCACACCAACAGCTAAACTGCATATTAATTCAAACAGCGTAACGGGCACACAAAATTTAAAAATAACTGAATTTCTAAATGATTGGGCACGCATTGGATTCTACAATGATTCATCAGTAAAATTCTGGGAAATTGCTGCTAAGCCAAATAATGTAGATTCACTTTCGAGTTACAATGTTTTTCACAGTTCTGCCGGCAATTTATTATCACTCCTTGGCAATGGTAGAATGGGAATTGCGAATTCTGCTCCTATAGCACCGCTTAGTTTCAATAATGGTATTGGCCAAAAAATTACTTTTTGGAATGTGGGAACCGCATCATACGGAATAGGATTGCAAGGAGCGTTATTGCAAATGCACACTGCGAGTATAAATGATGATATAGCCTTTGGCCATGGCAATAGCGGTGCATTGGTTGAGACTGTAAGATTCAAAGGCAATGGCAAAGTTGGGTTTGGCACAAAAACGCCAGGCGCCTTTTTGAACAAGGCAAGAGTAGAAATTGCTGATGATGATGGTTCCAATAGTGATCTACTTATGTCAACAGGTGGCACTTTTGGATATCCACAACTAGTATTTCATAAATCGCGTGGAACAGCTGCTGTGCCTACTATTGCAGCAAATGGCGATTGGGCAGGCACTATTGTAGGTCGTTGTTACAATGGGCTTAATTTTGAAAATAGTGCAGCCATTATATTTGGTGTTGATAGTGCAGTAAGCGCTGGCAAAGTTAGAGGCAGTATTTCATTTCATACTTCTGGCGGGGCGCAAGCCGAAAAAATGCGTGTTACTAAAGATGGCAATGTAGGTATTGGTAATGTCAACCCCGTAACTAAACTTTATGTACAAAATAATGATTCGAATTATACCACGGCTTTGCTAATAAATACCCATACCAGTGGTTACTCTGGTATGTGGTTTGCCTCTACCAACGGCTCGCTGCAAGGTCATTTTGGTTATGCAAACTCCTTAGCACCTAACTGGGCTAACAAGGTATATGCAGGAAGTATTTCTGCTGTGCCATTTTTACTTACGACCTCCGACCTCGAACGTATGCGTATAGAAGCAGATGGCGACATTGGAATTGGCACAACCACACCTACCGCACGCTTGCATGTTTACTCTAACAGTGCAACAGGTGCTCAAAATATAAAGGCCCACGAAGTGGGGAGCGACCTTGCACGCATTGGAATGTATAATGACTCAACTACAAAGTTTTGGGAAGTAGCAGCTTTGCCACATAACATTGACTCGCTATCTGTAGTACATATTTACAACAGCAGTGCAGGTAATTTGCTCTCCGTTAAAGGTAATGGTCGTGTAGGAATTGCAAATAGCAATCCCATAGCTCCATTAAGTTTCAATAGTACACTTGGACAAAAAATTACTTTATGGAATAATGCAACATCAAGCTATGGTATAGGTGTGCTGCCATCATTGTTGCAGATTCACACGGCAAATGTAAACGATGATATTGCCTTTGGTTATGGCTCTAGTTCAAGCTTTACCGAGCATGCACGTATCAAAGGAAATGGAAACATTGGAATGGGCATTATCAACCCAACTGCACGTTTACATATTTACTCTAACAGTGCAACAGGCACACAAAATATAAAAGTGCAGGAAACAGCCAATGACTTTGCCCGCATAGGAATGTACAATGACTCTACTACAAAATTTTGGGAGATAGCAGCCCAACCAAATGCAGTTGATTCACTCGCGAGGTTTAATGTTTATAATAGCTCAACAGGCGCTTTACTTACTGTAACCGGAGATGGAAACGTTGGTATTAAATCAGCTAACCCTACTGCCGAGCTTGAAGTAAATGGGTTTACAAAATTAGGTACTGATGCACCAGCTATAAAAATGAAAAAATTTACCGGCACTACGAGTGCCACTCAAGGTGGTGCAATATTTTTTGCTCATGGAATGAACTCTGCAAAAATAGTAGACATCGGTGTGGTCATAGAATACAGTGCGGGAAGTTTTGTTACCATAAATTATAACCTCACAGTCGGTTTCGAAAGCGGTGTTTATTATACTGCAACACATGTTTTTCTGGGCAATGTAAATGGAAACTCAGCCAACATTCTTAGCAAGCCTTACAAACTGGTTATCACTTACGAAGAATAATTCGTTACTAATTTCTATTTTCAAATATTAAATAATACACGCTATGGAGCAATTAAATATAAACCGTTATGAAAACGACTGTTGTGAATGGAACACACATCAAGCAAGTAAAATGAAAAAGTTTTTTCTTGTAGTTCTGCTGTTTACTACTATCATCAATATTTCATTTTTACTAAAAGCAAAAGCACAAATGGTAACGTGCAACAATGCTCTTATATCTAGCACGAGTGCAATAACTATAAATGGCGATGTGTTGCTAAATACCAATGCAGGCATAAATAACAATGGCACCATAGACCTGAAAGGCGAATGGGAAAATAACAGCGGCAACAATTGCTTTGGCTTAAGCCATGGCCTTGTAAAACTTACCGGCACCAATCAAATGATTGGCGGCACTTCTCCTACCCTTTTCAATAGCTTACTATTACAAGGCACAGGAACTGTAAAACTAAATCAACATGCACTATGCGGGGGTGGATATTTAAATCCGGCAGGAGTTTTCAATCTTGGCAATCAATTACTCGACTTAAACTCGCATACACTTACCGTTACAAACCCAGATGGCAATGCTCTAACAACAAGTACTGGATTTATATTGAGCGAAAAAACAGACAACTCATCCAAAGTGACCTGGCAAATAAACAATACGATTGGAGCACACGTTGTTCTTTTTGGAAATAATTTGGGAGAGTATATTCCTCTTACATTCAATCTTACAAATGGCAATGCAGCCGATGTTACTTTTAGCACCTATGCTACAAACCCAGCCAATCAACCATTACCCACCTCACCAGATTCGGTTACAAACATTAATAATTCTGCTGCTGTTGACAATAGCGCAAATATGGTTGACAGATTTTGGCATATTGAAAAATCAGGTATCAATTGTAATGCTAATATCACTTTTACATATGGCAATAGTGAAGTACCTGCCAATGGTAATTTTAGTATAGTTGCTCAAAATTGGAATCCTATTTTAAAAACATGGAACCCACCGCTGTTAATCCAATCTAATCCGACAATAACTTCGGTGCTTATAACCAATATGCAAGCCTTTGGCACCTATGCACTAACCAAACTAAATAATCCATTGCCAATTGCATTGCTCCGCTACGATACCAAACCCATAGGTAATATAGTACGTAATAGCTGGATTACATCATCAGAAACTGAGAACGATTATTTTACAATTGAGCGAAGCAGCGATGCTCAACATTTCATGGCTATTGGTCGCCTTGAAGGTGCGGGCACCAGCTATACAAGTAAACAATATATTTTTGATGACCTAAATCCGTTGGCTGGCACAAACTACTATAGACTAAAACAAACCGATATAAACGGAACGTATACTTATAGCGATGTTAGAAAAGTATATTTTGAAATTGCTTCTTCTTTTCAAATAGAAGTCTTTCCAAATCCCACGACTGATTTTGTAACTGTATCTTCAAACATGAAAGGAACAAATGATATTGCCTTATACGATGGAAATGGACGCATTCTAAAGGTAATGAATACAACCACTACGATATCAAAAATAGATATGAGCAACTTACCTTCCGGCAACTATTATTTACAAATTAAGAATGAAGATAATATCCAAAGTGCTAAAATCACAAAGCTATAATAAAACACTACTTAATTGAATTGATTTCACGAGAAAGACTTCAACTTAAGCTATGCATACACTTAAAATGAAAGATTAACTGAGACTTCTAGCTTTGCTGAGCTATTTCGGTTTAACTTCCACTTTTAAAAAGTCATAAACATTGCAACGTTTATACCCACCTGTACAACTATCAACACATTGTTATTAAATGCTTTTCACAGCGCAATCTAAACTCAAAACATAACCTTGCTTACCAATCCTAAATTAACATCAATAATGATATCTACTTCAGCGTAAATGGCCATCAACGCAACCAGCATGTTTAGGCGCATCAATAAATTTCCATTTTCTATCTTAGTATAAAACCAATTATGACCAAAGTCATTGTTCACAATAGGCAGTATATTTTAACTTTGACCAGTTTTATTTCGCAAAAAAACAAATCGCTTATGAGTACTAAAACCGTTTATCCCCGATTTATTATTGTAAAGGATGATTTCTATGATAATCCCTTGGAGGTTCATCGCGAAGCTATGGAAGCTGACTATTACGAACCGCGATACTATACAGGATTTCGAAGCCGCAAAGTATACCATCAGCCGGGTGTTAAACAAAAACTCGAAAAAATTTTAGGCATAAAAATAAACAGATGGGATACAGACCCAAAGGATGAAAATGGAGTTTTCTATTTTGGCTATTCGAAAGGAAATAAAAAGGAAATTCCCGGTGTGCACTACGACCATCCCAATGATGATATAACGGTGGTTGTATACCTAACACCCGGTTTACCATTTGACTGCGGCACATCGCTTTGGATGCATCAAAAAACACAAATTACTGACATGCCCACAGCAGAAGATGCGCGAAGGCTAAAAATGAAACGGGCTGATTTATTTCAGCTATTTGAAACCGATTCGAAAAAGCGAAACAAGTGGCAGGAAATTGACCGTGTTGGTTACCGATTTAATCGCATGGTTGCCTATCCTTCGGGAGCAATGCATTCCGCAACCAGCCACTATGGTGAAAGCATTAACGATGGGCGGCATTACCAAACATTTAGGATTGGTGTTGACTGGAGTACTTTCAGAATGAATCTGTAGCTTACAGAAAAATATTTTTTACTTGTAAGTATCACCAAAGAACAAACGCAGTAGTTCCTGATAGCGGTATTCATCAACAGTTTTTAGTTTTACCATTTGAAGTAAGAGATTTAATTTAGCACTATCTGCAATATTCATGGCTAATGCCCACAGCGATACTTCTTTCAACACCTCAAATTCAGCTTTATCAAATGAATCTTTGCAATTTGTTTTCGTCAGAAAATCTACAATGCATTTCTTCTCAGCCTCTATACTATTTCCACGGTATTTTTTTATAATAAAACTATTCACCTTACTTGTTATATCATACACTCCCGGCTGAACAGATTTTCCCATACTCATCGAAATATTGCTCTTTGTAAATTTCAAAAGGGTTTTTTCTGAAGAACGATAACCTTTACGGGAAGAAATTTTTACGTGTTCACTTTTGGCAAGTTGACGCAATGCTAAGTCATTTGGTCTGAAACCAAGTTTGTAATAAAACCAGAATACTCCTGTTTCAATTCCTTCGGGACTATCTAGGCCGAACTGCGATGCTTCAACCTGAAAATGATTTACATTAAATAGCTGACGGTAAACACGAAGTATCTGCGCCACCATAAACGCGGACTCGCCTCCTCTAAACTGATCATAAATATTTAACCCGAAATCTGCGCGCCAGCCAAACACCCAGCCACCAGCATAGGCCGCAGGATAACCATTTTTAAACATCGTAAAACCGATGTACGATTCCATTGGAAGTTGACGCTCTGCAGGCATGCCATATAGGGCTACCGATACCCCTCGGTCGAGATGAAAAAGGTGCACCGAATCTTCTTTCGTGTAAGTGGCAGGGTCTGTTTCCCTTTCTGTAATTGCCATTGAGTTTTTGATAACACGAATAAGCTTTTGCTTTTCTGCTGATGAAAGAACAGTTTCATCGGGAAGTTTGCGGTTGAGTAACTCAAGCACATCAAAACGCTTAATTATCTCGCTGTGGTAAAATGTTTCGGGAATATCTATTCTATTAAATGCCTTTGAAAGTAATTTGCTTTTGGGAGTTATATCGGTATGTATGCCCAAGCCTTCATAATAGTGGTCTTTGATATAAGGCGTACTGTCGAGCCGGCTTAATTCATTTATGATATATGCAAGTTGCAGTTTTTTATCTGGCATTAGCTCGTCAAGCAATACATCGTTTGTGTAAGCGGCAGTGGTATAGCTTCGCAACTGCGCAGGCAAGGTAACCTTAAGCGTAGTGTTTAAATCAAAATATGTATTTGCAATTTCGTTTATTGACACAGTACAATCAGGATGAGATAGCAACCAACGTGTGCAATCATGCGAATATGCGGCCTGATATCTGCTTAACGGTATACCGGAATTAACGAACATCTCCTTAATTTTTTCAGGTTGCTTTTTTAGCAAATCGGAAATGCGAAGCACTTCTCTTTCTGCTAAGTTCCTGGTTTTTTCATCAGGAGGAAAAGACATAATAAACAGCAAACACTCATGGTACTCCTTTAGCACATGGTTGAATAAAATTTTGCTTGTCTGAACTTCACGTATAAGCGAAACCTTAAGACTGTTACTATCCGCATCAAAACGATTCACGATTTCTCTTATTTTTTTTACCTGATTATTGAAACTTTTCTTCATTGGAGAAAATGATTTATTTGACAATAATAATGATTTATACCAACTACAAGAAAAAGCTAAAAAAACTTCTCAAAGAAAATGTGTTGCTCAAGCAACACCATCTGCGAACATCATAAAGCAACTTGCTGTAATTTCGAACTTATTTATAGCCGTTATATTTAACTTTTGAGCGTATGTATATGAATAAGCGTTAGCTCAAGCTCTTGCATTCAGGCCTTTGCGCAAACTTCTGTGAATTGAAACTACTTATATTTACTGAGCCGGAAATTGATTACAAATGCAAATACGGAGATTTATATTTTCAGTTAAGCCTGGTTGAGTTGCATACATTTATTTGAGTTTAATTTTTTGAAGTGAGCTCAAACTTGGTATCTCTCCCATTACTTCCTTTTACTCATTCAAATTCAATAATCAACTTAATTTTCTCAAAATGAAACAATGCACCAATAAAAATTCCTATAACAAACAAAAGCCTTTTATTTCAAGCGTCTGTCTGTTTCATTAATGGGCAAGTCGTTAATACTTGCAAATCGCTTTTTCATAAAGCCGTTCTCGTCAAACTCCCAATTTTCGTTGCCGTAAGAACGAAACCATTGTCCGGTCTGATTGTGCCACTCGTATTCAAAACGAACTGCAATTCTGTTGTCAGTAAAAGCCCACAACTCTTTTTTAAGTTTATAGTCTAACTCCTTTTCCCATTTAGCAATTAAGAATTGCGTTACTTCTTCCCGACCATGAATGAAAAGATCCCTGTTTCTCCATTCTGTGTGAACTGTATAAGCTAACGAAACCTTTTCAGGATCTTTAGTATTCCAGGCATCTTCTGCCATTTGTACTTTCTGCATGGCCGTTTCAAGGTTAAACGGTGGCAGTGGATGCTTTTGTTCCATTAGTTCAATTTATAAGAGTGTTAATTTTTTTTGATTCACTACCCATTAAGTTTGATACTATTTACTTTCAGTAACCCCGTTTTCAAATAAAAAGACGAGATTATGAAAACGCCATTTCTATATCTTAAAGCACGTTCAGATAAATTTGAATACAGTCACGCAAATGCTAAGGCGATATATAATTTAATAGCTGCAAAGTTTGTTATCTGATAAATTTGGTGGTTGCATGCTCTTGAACACTTATCAGTTGCAACAAATACATTCCTTTTGCAAGTCCGCTTACATCAAAATTTACTTCGCTTTTATTGAAGCTATTTACTTCCGAAATAATACGGCCAGTTAAATCAATTATTCTTGCTTGAAAATATTTATTAGAACTTAGTAGTTTCACAAAAATCATTTGCTCGCTTCTTACAAATACAAAATCGGGATGGCTATTAATTAATTCGTTTAAACCAACAGTTACACTAATGGTATTGCTTGAAACTTCGCAACCTAAACTATCAGTAGCAACCACATAATAGGTTCCTGCAACAGAAGGCACAAAATTAAATGAGGTACCCAATACATTAGCCGGAAAACCGGTTTGATACCATGTATAGCTATATCCCGGTGGAGCATACAAGGTATCCCCGGCAATCGTAATAGTAACTACAGGGCTTTGGTACTCTGTAATAAAATTAGAATAGGCAATGGTATCACAACCTGCACCATTACATGCTATTAATTGCACATCAAAACTACCATAGTTGTTATAGCAAATTCCTGTAGGGTTTTGCAATGCACTTGTACTGGGCGATGCACCCGTAAAATTCCATTGCCAGGAAGTTGGAGTGTTTTGCGAGAGATCGAAAAAATCGATGCATTGCTTTTCGCAAAAAACTGTATCGCTTGATGCTAATGCGGCCACCACAGGCACACCATTATTCTCATACAAGGTTACACTATCGAGGTAATAATATATCTCAGCCACATTACAGTTCTCACCTGAAAATGCAAGAACATTGCAAAAGAAAGGAGCTGTAAAGGTGAAGCTGTGCCGTTTCCATGCCACATTGGAAATAGAATCAAATGGAACACAACCTAATAATACAACGTTGGGGCTATCCTTAGGACAAGGGGGAATTAACGTATCAAAATTAGCATAAACACAAAAATCAGATTTTCCGGTTACAAAAAAACCTGATTGACAATCCATTAAATCAAATGACAAGGTGTAAGAATTACCAGCAGTTAATGGTGTAGCTAACACTTGTACAATAGACTCATTATAAGGCGGTGCAAAAATACGGGTATGAAAACCTGCATAGGCAATACCATCGCTACCAACATTGGGTGTTGGTCCGGGTAAGCACCCCCCATAGTTTGGCTGCCCGCAAAACAGTTCTGCATGTGGCACACCTAAACCTGGTATAGGCTGCGCTTGCTGCCATCCATATGCGCGCCAAAACTCACCATTGGGTGCAAATGTTGGACATGGTGGAAGAAAATCTTCGAAACTTCCATTGGTTATTAAATTCACTTGTGCCTTTGATATTACACTTGCAACTAAAATCAACATTAATAAGGTAAATTTTTTCATTGTCACATTTAGATTTTAAAAATGAAACTAAGTATTTCTACAAATGTAGTAATTTGATACAGAGACTGTATATGATTTATTTTTTTTGCATTTAACTTGGGCGATTCTTTTTATTTAGCAAGCATTTTATGCAGGCCACAAGTTAGCAAAATGGTAAGGACGACTGCAATTTGTCCATTGAGCCAACTTTGCTGCTTGCCTAACGAAGATACTCCGAAAACTCTCCGAAAAAAAATAATTTGAAAAACTACAATAGGTTCTTAATATTCTCCAAGATATTGATAGGTCTATAAGAAATTTACTTTAAATAAAAATATACTTTAGCCCCCCACTTTATCAAACCATCGTTATGAGAAAACATTTTAGCAAAACAGGCATGCTTAATATTATAGTTATTGTTGCAGCCCTGGGGTATTTTGTAGATATATATGATTTGATTTTGTTTTCAATAACCCGCATAGATTCTCTCAAAGCCATAGGGATAAATGATGTAGAAGAATTAAAAACGAAAGGAGAATATCTGATTAGTTTGCAAATGATTGGCATGTTGGTAGGAGGAATTATTTGGGGTATCATGGGAGATAAACGTGGAAGAGTTTCGGTATTGTTTGGTTCGATAATTATGTATTCGCTAGCCAACCTTGCTAATGCCTGGTTTATAGATATAAGCAATTATCTCGGCACCGACCCACTCGAAACCTACGCGTGGCTTCGCTTTATAGCCGGTATAGGCCTTGCCGGAGAATTAGGCGCAGGCATTACCCTTGTAAATGAAACTATGAGCAAAGAAGATCGTGGCTATGGCACCATGATCGTAGTATCGTTTGGGGTATTGGGTGCAGTTGCTGCCAACCGCATAAGTTTACTTGGTTGGCAAAATGCATATATCATTGGTGGTTTAATGGGTTTTGCATTACTACTACTGCGCATTGGTGTTTACGAATCACATATGTTTCATTCGTTGAGCGAAAAAAATATTTCGAAAGGTAATTTCATGAAACTGTTTAATAATCGTAAGCGTTTTATATCCTTTATAAGTTGCATAGCAGTTGGTATTCCTATCTGGTTTATGATTGGCATACTTACCACCTTTGCCGATGTGTATTGCAAAATAAATAACATAATTGACATTAAGCCCAAGGATGCCGTTATGTACTTTTATATTGGAACTTCGTTTGGCGATTTTATGAGCGGCTTTCTCAGTCAAGTGTTTAGATCGCGCAAAAAAGTGTTGCTTGGCTATCTTATTTTTTCTGCCATCCTTATTCCAACTTATTTATTTAGCTCAAACATCTCTGCAACCACCTTCTATATAATTTCGGCATTGTTAGGAGTAGCCGCGGGCTATTGGGCTGTGTTTGTAACCATTGCAAGCGAGCAATTCGGCACTGATATCCGAAGTATTGTAACTACTACGGTTCCAAATTTTGTAAGGGGATCGCTTGTAGGCATGACCCTACTTAACATCTATTTTAGGGAGACTATTTCGGATGTACGCATAGCTGCTTTACTAGTGGGTATTATTGCTCTTGTTATTGCGTTTATTTCGTTGCTGGGTATGCACGAAACGCATGGCAAAGACCTTAATTATGTAGAAAAATAAGCAAAAATTTAAAAATTCTTGCGACTATGAACTATACGCAAACGTATGTTTAGTAGTTCAACCGTTAACGAAAATGCCATGGCCACATATGCGTAATTCTTAAGGTGATGCGTATCCAGGTGCAATGATTCAGAAAGCAGTAATATTCCAATGGCAATTAAAAATACCAATGCCAACATTTTAATGGTTGGATACTTATTGATAAACTCGCTTACAAATGGCGCAAAAGCAAGCATTACCAGCATGCTTATGGTAACAGCAATAATCATAATAGCAATTTCGCGCGAAAGGCCCACTGCAGTAAGTATGGAGTCAAATGAAAACACAATATCTATTAAGGTAATTTGCAATATTGCCTCGCCCAATGTTAGTTTTGCTTTTTTATAGTGCATATCGTCTGCTTTCCTGAACTTTTCTAAAATCTCTTTGAATGTTTTAATAATAAGAAAAACCCCGCCCAAAAACAAAATGATATCGCGCCCGCTAACACCAAAGTCCTTAATGTAGAAAATAGGCTCAATGGCTTTGGTCATCCATGTTATTGTTGTGAGCAATATGATGCGAGCCACCAGAGCTAGTGTTAAACCGATTATCCGTGCATTCTTCTGTTGTGCTGGAGGCAGCTTTCCGCTAATAATTGCAATAAATATTACATTGTCTATTCCTAATACAATCTCCAGTAAAATCAATGTAAACAGAGAAACGAGGCCGGCACTTGTGGCAAGTGGTGTTAAATCAAAGTTCATTTATTGTCCTAAAAAATTAAGGGCGCAAATATAGATAATTGGAGTTGCTATTTAAGATTATCATTTAGAGCTATTCAAAACTAATTCTTGTTTTAAGATTTTGAATAAAATTAACAAATATGCTATTAATAGGGGACCGAAAATTATACCGGGTATTCCAAAATAATGAATACCTACTATAACTCCAAATACTGTAACCAACGGATGAACATCGGCAAATTTTCTTAAAAGTGTAAAGCGTAAAATATTATCTGAAACGCTAATTATTATTCCGGTAATTAAAATACCAACCGATTGCCATGTATTGCCTACCGACAACATATAAATACCTGCAGGCAACCATACCAAAGCAGAACCAACAACCGGCACAAAAGAACATACTCCGGTTACAATACCCCATAGAGGTGCATCGGGCAACCCACAAATCCAATAGCCCACTGTTGCCACTATACCCTGAATAATAGCCATAACCGGTACGCCTACGGCATTGGAAATGGTCATGCTATGCAGTTCTTCGGCAAACTCCTTAATATTGCTCTTGCTTATAGGTATATTGTTTTCGAAAAACTTTTCGATACTACCTGTATTGGCAAGCATAAAATAAAGAATGAAAATAAGCATGGCTACATCGCCAAAAATGCTGACTGTTTCTGACAAGGCACTGCTGGCATAGTTTGCCCCTGCTTCTCTAAACTTACGCAAATTCTCATCGTTAAAAATCTCCATCCCAGTCCATTGCATTACTTTTGCATCAAGAAAGTGAATGGCATTTGTAATAATACTTGCATCGCTAAATATATCTATAATTCGGGGGGCAACCATAGAAACAAGCGCATAGAGCGGAACAGTTACTACCAAAACCGATATGATGATAACAGTTAATGCACTCCATGATTTTTTCCATCTTAGTTTTACAATAAAATATCTCATCAATGGCCGTGCTGTAATGTAGACCATCACCGCGCCCAGAAAAGCATCTACAAATTGTCGTAAGGCGAATAAAATTGAAAAACCTATGGCTATTGCCAAAAACAATGTAAAGTATAATACAATTCTTTTTGAATCTAGTTTATTCATTTCTTTAGTTCATCTTAAAAAAACACAAAGCTATATTTTGCTTAGGTTTATAATCCTCTTTCCGCTTCTGCATATCGAAAGAAACATGAAAATGCAAAATTATTGTTAAATTTGGCAAATCGGGCATTAAAATTGTTGTTGAGTATTGCAATGTTCCTATTTTTGAAAAAAAATATTTGCCTTGTGCAATATTTTGAAAATATTAACGTAAAGTACCAATTAGCTACCAATAAATAAAACTGTAAATCCATAGAATAAAACATTACCATTTCTTTTTGTGTCTGTATTAATTGTTGAACCGTCAAAAACTAATGGAATACTATGGAAAAATTTCAGTTATCTGATAATGAACTTATTCAAGGATATTTATCAGGAAAAGAGTCTTCTCTAAAAGAGTTGATCGCCCGTCACCAGAAACGCATTTATTCATCCATTTACCTGCTGGTAAAAGATCGGGAACTATCAAACGATCTGTTTCAGGATACTTTTATTAAAGTAATAAATACGTTACGCACCGGCAGCTATCATGAAGAAGGTAAGTTTTTGCCTTGGGTATTGCGCATTGCGCACAATCTGGTAATTGATCATTTTCGAAAACAAAAGAGAATGCATCTGGTATATGATACCGAGGAGTTTCCTATTTTTAATACCCTTTCGCTTTCCGATTCCAATGTGGAAGAAAAGATGGTGGAAGATCAGATTCTTAAACAGGTTAAGATGCTGTTGGATGAGTTGCCTGATGATCAACGAGAAGTAGTAATCATGCGCCTTTATAAGGACATGAGTTTTCAGGAAATTGCCGATGTAACCAAAGTCAGCATAAATACGGCACTTGGCCGCATGCGTTATGCTCTTATAAACTTGCGTAAAGTTATTGATCAGAAAAAGCTTATGCTTGAAAAATAAATTCGTGAATTCGCCATTTACGTCAGCTCCGGAATAACTTCCGGAGTTTTTTTTTGTTAGGTACAATATTAAAAAATGAACTTCGTTTATGATACATAACCTAATTTAAAAACACGAATGGCAAAAATCTACACTACCTCTACCGAAAATCTTATTAAATTTCACTTTAACGAAACTGATCTTTATGAGACTGCCGAAGCGCATTTGGCTATTGATAGCAATTATCTTGTAAACGAAGAATACGAAAATTTGAAAGAAGCCTTAAGTTATCTTAATCAATGCTTTGAATTGCCAAGTGAAGACTCTCTCAATTCAATTATGGCCTATTCGGCTCTAACTTCTTCGTTGCAATAAAAGCTGCTTTTTAGATTAAAATCGGTGTTTATTAAATTACACCTTCTATTTTAAAAACACTAACAAGAACCTCAACAAGTTGGTCAATCTGCTCAAAGCTATGTGTAGCCATCATGGATATGCGCAATCGCTGCTTATCAGCGGCTACAGCTGGGTATTCTACCGGATTCAGGAAAATTCCTGCCTGATGCACTTTTAGGGCAATTTCGCGAAGGTTATGTGGAGGCTTTACAATTATCGGAACAATGGGAGATTCGCTAAATGCTTCAATTCCGTTTTTGTTTAGTGAATGTAAAAGGTATTGAACATTTTGCATAAGTTTTGTGCGCAGTTCGGGCTGACTTTCTATAATATCTAATGCTGCCAACAAGCATGAAATTATCACAGGCGACATACTTGTACTGAACATATAATGCGGACTTAAGTACCTCAAATAATTAATTACTTCTGCATTGCCACTAATAAAACCACCGGTATTGGCAAATGATTTGCTAAAGGTTCCCAAGTGTAAAAACACGTTGTGTACTCCCAAGTGCTCAGCTACACCGCTCCCTCGCCTGCCAAAAACACCGGTTCCATGCGCGTCATCAATTACCAGCCTGATATTGTTTGCTTGGCATATTAAAGATATTTCGTTCAATTTTGCCAGATCTCCATCCATACTATAAACTCCTTCCACTACCAACCATCGCTCATTACCCTTGCCATTGTACATTTCAATTTTTCTTCGCAGGTCAACCATATTATTATGCCTGAAAGGTAATTTTTTACACCTTGATGCCAATAGGGCATAGTGCAGTGATGAATGATTGTATTCATCATAAAAGAAAATATCATCTTCCCTTACCAGCGCATTTATCCAACCACCTATTGCATTGAATCCACATGAAAACAACATGGTTGCTTGCGTATCTTTAAACTTTGAAATACGGTTTTCCAACACTACATGTAAATGAGAGTTGCCATTTAATAATGGCGGTCCTCCAATTCCAATTCCATAAATATCCACTGCCTCTTTAACCTTTTCGGCTATGTAAGAATTATTTGCTAACCCCAAATAGTTATTGCTGCCAAACATAATCATCTCCTTTGGCAGGTTGGTTAGAGGGTCGTTTATGATTACTGTATCAGCAGCAGCCGATAGAATTTCACGTCTGTACAAGTTATGGCCATTAGCAAACAAATCGCTGGTAAACCGGTTAAGGTTCGCAATACGCGATTCCAATAATGGGTCATCGGACTCAATAAAGTCCTTCAAACTTATATTATCGAAATAAGGCCTAACCTTAGTTTCTTTGTCCATAAATACTTGTTCTCTTAGAGAGATAACTTTTTTAATAGAGGGATCTTTTGGAAAGTTATACCAAAAACTGCTGGCTAAATTCTACTGTATTGCACTACACGAATTAAGCCTTATTTTTAGAATAGAGCTACAATATGAACAAGTTATTAACATATTAAAAATTGTTTTTGATTAATAATAAGAAAAATGATGCTGAATTGAACAATATGATAGGTAAAGAAAAAAAATGAACTGTTAGAATAAGTTGCTGATCCTTAAAATGGATAGCCGATACCAAAATTTGCTATCCCATCATTTAATTTTAGCCGATTAATGCGCCACCTGTTTCCCGCTTCAAGGGTTGGGTCTTTGATAGGAAAGCCTACATCGAGTCGAATTAAAAGAAATTAAAATTAACACGTAAACCTAAGCCGCTACTAATTGCTATTTCGTCAATAAAGGTATCTGCCTTAAACTGGGCCCCTGGAAAGTCTTTAAGCTTGCGTAAGTTCCAGATATTGCCTGCATCTATAAAAGCGGCACCTTCAATAATTTTAAGAATATCGAATCGATATTCAAAGTTTCCATTTAATTTGATATCGCCAATTTTCTTAAAACTCTCTTCGCCAGTATAGGACCCGGGACCAAGTCTGCGCGCACGCCAACCGCGATGATCATTGCTTCCTCCTGCAAAAAAACTTTTTTCGAAGGGCAACCTACGCGAGTTCCAATAACTGAAACCCACACCACCTGCCAAACGGAGTACTAAAGAATTATTACCCTTAAAAAACCGATAGTATCTGATATCACCATCAGGGCGCAGATAATTTGTATAGGGAACACTAAAGATTTCATATTGATTAGAGCTGTTTTTCTTTTTATTAGAATACAAATCAGCTATCCAAAGTGTGGTGCCGGCAAACTCGGTATTTAAACGATAATACCACGCACTGTTGCTTCGTACTTTGTTACGGTCACTATATACCATGCTTAACCTTCCGGCACTAATCAATTGAGAGGTATAACTTATTAATAAAGCATTGCCCCCTTGCTGAAATAACAACTGCTCAAACTCAGGTTGCAGTTTTGCATCAAGGTAATTGATTTCGGCCAAAGCCCATTCAATATTCAAATTCCGGATATTGCGAAAATGATAGGTATACGAAAAAGCAGCTAACGAACGAGTAAACTCAAGTCGCGATTCGTAATTAAATTTAGTTCCTAACGTGGTATATATATCACGTTTACCTTTATTGAGTTTTTTAGAAAACGGAAAAAGAAACTCTCGGAAGCTCAGGTTTATTTCAGGTCCAAAATCGATGGTGTTAAAAAACAAAATTCCCGTATTCTGATTGTTCTTATCAATATCTGCTAGTTGCGGTGTAGTTTCTAGCGACCCACGAAGCCTGACTTCAAATATTTCTCCATTTTTAAATGCATTATTATTTCTAAATGAAACATAACCGGCAACACCAATATTGCCACCGTTATGGGTTAGTTCGTTATTGATGGAATAGGTCTTTCGCTTTGATGGTGTTAGAAAAATTCCACAGCCTAAATGATTTATTCCATTTGTATCTTTTCGTAAATAGGTATACTTAATATTTATAAAACGAAAAATACCCATATCACCCAAGCGATTATAAGTGTTTTCCTGCACACTGTTATTGAACATCTTGCCAGGCTCAATAAAAATATGATTTGAAATAACTCGTGGCTTATAAAGATATAAGTCGGGTTTATGATTAAAATATAAGCCATGGTACTCCACTCCCCTGGTAAAATTTTGAGCACTATCGTTGCTTAATGGGTCGAATGAAGTGTAAACCGATACACGATCAATCATATACTTTTCATGAGTACGTAAGGTATCTCCGTTGGCACTAACCACCTCGGGGTTAATGACAGTAAAAAAGACTTTCATTTTATGATTACCTAACGAAGTATCACCTGTAACCTCTATATAATAGTTCGAAAAATCGAAATACCCATTATTTTTCATCAACTTGGTAATACGCTCCTTTTCTTCCTCAATTTTTTCTGCATTGAGCAAAGCACCAATCTTAATAATAGTTTGCGAAAGGGTGGCATTGAGCAAAGGCTGCAATGATGAGTCTACGGTGGTAAGTTCGTATGCCTCAATGGTAAAAGGGGTGTTTTCCTTTATTCGGTAAACTACTTCAACTTTAGGCTTACTACGGTGAACGATTACTGTATCAGTAACTTCAGCATCATAATACCCATGCCTGCGCATATAAAACTTAATTTGTTCTTTCGACCTATAGGTTAGAATTGAATCGTACAATGAAGGCGCTTCGCCTACGGTGTTGCGTAACCACTTGTTTACTTTATTATCATTCTTGGTTGATGCATAGAGGTAAACACTCAAATGGAATCGAAATAAGCCCAACACTTTTCTATTTGGCTTTTGCTTTAAAATTTCTGCTATCTCTTCTTTGTTGGTGGTCCGGCCAGCTTCCACCTTATTTTTATCGAGCAAATAACTACCCGGAGGTATTTTATGCAGCGGCCTGCAACTGCTTATACTTAAAATAAGAGCAACGCCAACCAAGAGGTATTTAATATATTGCTTGCAAACTATAGAAAGTAAAGAATTGCAACAATGGAGTAAAATCCATTTATTATTTCTTTTATTTGCCACCTTTGATTTTACAAAGGCGGTAAATGTAGAAAGTTTATCCAAGTGAAAGATAAGAATGCCACAGTTCAACATTTATTTAGTGACACCATTTTGTTAAGAATTGATAAGAACCACCAACCATGCTTAGTGCCCACGAAATATCTTCAGTAAAAAAACTGCACAGTAAAAAAGGCCGTTTAGAATCAGGTATGTTTCTAGTGGAAGGAATTAAGAACGTTGATGCATTGCTTCGTTCGGATTATACGATCGAAAGAATTTTTGCAACCGAACCATGGTTAGAGCGCAACCGCAAGTATGAGCAAAATACCGCCATCACTAAACTTAATGATGCAACACTAGAACGCATTAGTGCCCAAATAAACCCCGAGCAAGTTTTGGCTATATCCAAAACAAAGAGTGAGCATTTTGATATTAATGCAATTGCTGATAAAGTAATTTTATTGCTTGATGGAATAAATGACCCTGGAAATTTAGGCACAATCATCAGAACTGCTGACTGGTTTGGAGTAAAAAAAATAGTCTGCAGCAAACATACGGTTGACTGTTACAATCCAAAAGTAGTTCACAGTGCGATGGGTTCGCTTTTCACTTCTAATATATACTACGAAAATCTAGAAGCCGCAATTACAAAACTTAAGCAAAATAGAAAGCACAAAGTTTATGCTACTGCGTTAAATGGTACTGATGTTAAACAAATTTCCTTTGAAGGCAAATCAGCAATTGTTATAGGTAGCGAGTCGCATGGCATAAACACCGCTATCCTAAAAATTTGCGATAAATTAATCTCTGTAAAATCTGCAGGTATGAGCCAGGCCGAATCGCTTAATGCAGGAGTGGCAACCGGTATTGTTTTGCACTGTATACGATAAGGGTTACTTATCTACAAACCTATACCCTACTCCACGTACACTTTGAAAATATTGTGGACTTGAGGGATTCTCTTCAAAATACTTTCTAAAACTTACGATAAAATTATCTATGGTTCGTGTGCTTGGGTATACATCGTATCCCCAAACGGTTTCTAATATATGCTCACGCGAAACAATCTCGTTTTTTCTTTCTATTAAAAGTTTAAGCAATGCCGTTTCCTTTTTTGTTAACTCCAATGTATTGCCACCATCTTCCGTTGCTCTCATGTCTGCAAAATGGATTGTATAGTTGCGTATCTTATAAGTATCAACCACTGCATTGTTAACGTTTTCAACACTGCGCTTTATAAGGTTATTTGCACGGAGCAAAAACTCTTCGAGGTTAAAGGGTTTAGATAGGTAATCATCGGCACCTAATTTTAAACCGTTAACCCTATCGCTTGACGAGCCTTTGGCTGTCAAGAATAAAATAGGGACTTTGTTATTTTCGAGCCTGATTGCTTCACATACTGCATAGCCGTCCATTTCAGGAAGCATAACATCAAGTACAATGAGACTGAATTTTTCTTGCCTGAATGTTTTCAATGCTGCTTTACCATTATCAACATGCTGTACTTTATATCCTTCTAATTCCAAATTGACTTTTAATGGATGAGCAATAAATTCCTCATCTTCTACTAATAATATACGGTGTTTGTCGCCCATACTGTTTAGGTGTTTCAATAATTATGCAGCTAATGTAGAACTATTCATAAAATCATTTGTCGCAGGTTTGTAAAAAATAAAATACATGTGGTTGGAAGCAAATTATGTTTAGTGCTCTTGCCGCTAGAAATTACTGCATCAACATAGTCTGCTTTGTCACTTTTTTATTCAATGAAACTTCCGTTTATAAAATATGGTTCTAACATGTTAGATGTCTAATGATATAAATGAGCATTACTTTTTTATCAGCTAAAAAAAAACCGGTACAAATTAATTTGTACCGGCAATAGCTTGTTCTATGGCAGAAAATGCTACTCGCAATAAATCTTAATAACCAGGATTTTGAGTTAGATTAGTATTCGCTACTAAATCAGACACTGGAATTGGGTACAAATTACGAAACGATTCAACAGCCTGACCATTGGATGTACCACCCTTCCAAGGCCAAAGATAGGTTGCAGTTGTAAACTTGCCGTGTCTTATCAAATCGGTTCTGCGGTATCCTTCCCAAAGCAATTCGCGGGCTCGCTCATCTAAAATAAAATCAAGCGTAAGATCGCCTGCGGTAATATTAGATGATGTGTTGGTATAACCTCTTTCGCGCAAAGCATTAACTAAAGAAACGGCTTTATTAATATCACCACCACCACGTATTGCAGCTTCGGCATAGGTAAGATAAACATCAGTTAAATGAAGTACCGGATAATCAGTATCAACAAACTCCTTACTCTTAGGCGATTGCCCATCTCTGCGTAAGTTGGTAAACTTTGTTACTGCATATCCATCTGCAAAATTTGAAATAGATGTAATCTCAAGCGTATGCCCTTTTGAATAGAACATATACCGTGTATCTAACGTATCGAATTTATTTACCAAAGCAGACGTTGTGCGCAATCCTCCCCAACCGCTATTAATTCCATAGTTAAGGGCAGTCATGGTAGCTCCTACCATTGCATGTATTATATAATTAGTTCCACCGTAAGTTGTTGTATATTTTCCATCATAGGTAACAGGAAAAATAACTTCGGTCGACTTCTCATTATCTGCATTAAAACTATTTTTGAATTCGCCTTCCAATTGAAATGCTCCGTTAGTAATCACCTTATCAGCAAAAGCCGCAGCATCAGCATAACGTGGGGTTCCCGCATACACCTCGGCATTGAGGTATAAACGTGAAAGTAACGCCCATGCTGCAGCCTTATCTGCACGTCCGTATTCGTTTGCCTTTGGCGCTACTAAGAGACCTTCTATTTCTTTCAATTCATCCTCCACATATTTAAACAAATCGATACGAGTAATTTGTTTGGGGAAACCTGAACCCGGTAAATCTTCTTCAGTTACAAAAGGCACATTACCATATAAGTCTAATGCATAAAAGTAGGCTAATGCACGAACGAAACGCGCCTCATTGGCAAAACCTTTTATTTGTGCTTTTTCGGCATCGGTAAATCCTCTTTTTTCCAGCTTCTCATCAGCTGACTCACGTATAAACTCATTGCATAATGGAATAATTACAAACAAACGATAGTAGGCAAAACGCGACCATGGATTTTCTGCATCCCAGGTCATGTTATGCAGTTCAGGTATTCCCGGATCGTTCCATCCACACACTGCTTCATCGGTAGAAAGTTCCTGCAGATTCCACATACAACGTAATAAACCACTCGACCCTTCATCAAAACCGGTAAGGTCACCATTGCCCGAAGGGCCTTGATTTCCAGTTACTGCAAGACTTGCATACACTTTGGCAAGCACCTTTTTATAATTTGCTGCATCATTGTAAACTGTGCTTGCATTTATTCCATAAAATGGTTCGCGATCGAGGTCTTTGGTACATGAAACCAAACCTACCATTACTATAACTGTTACTATAATTTTTATTCTTGATATCTGTTTCATCTTATTTAAGTTTTTCAATTTTATTTATTAAAGTGAGAGCGAAATATTAAGACCCATAATGCGTGGACGTGGATAAACATTATTATCTATACCTCCGGCCACTTCCGGATCCAAGCCTTTATACTTGGTAAATACGGCAGCATTTTGCACGAAAACTCCTGCACGCAAACCAAATTTTTTGGTCAGCTGAGAAAAATCATATGAGAGCGAAATATTATCTATACGCACATACGAAGCATTTTTAATATAATAATCGCTAAAGTATAGTGGTCGCTTAAAGTTAGTGGTCAAATAATCTGAAGTAACATTATTAATATAATTCTTGCTAGCATCCAGATTGATCTTATTACCCAATTGTGAGTTTACATTATCATATATGTACAACCCAAATGCACCTCGCACTCCCATTGCAAAAGAAATTCTTTTATACGTAAATCGTGTAGTTAACCCAGCAAAGAATGGTGCTTCGGGGTTTTTGTACCTATATCTATCATCGCTGGTTATTTGTCCATCGCCATTTAAATCTTCAAACTGCACGGTATCCTGTTTGGCTCCTGATACTGCCAAAGGCTGTATCGGATTTCCATTTGCATCCAGTTTATGTTTGTATACATAAAAGGTATTGGTACTATATCCTACTGTATGCACTTGAATGGTATTGCCCGTGCCTCCTCCTATGCCACCGGTGAGCACACCAACATCGTTATCCTTATCAATGGTAGTTAGTTTCGTAATCATGTTCTTGTTATAAGTACCATTAACGTTGAGCTCCCATTCGATATTTTTTCCGGTTATTGGGATGGTATTGATGCTTACTTCAATCCCTTTGTTTTCAATAGCTCCAACATTAGTAAGCACATTATTAGTAAAATTAGTACCGGCAGGTACCGGTACCGTATTTAAAAGATCATCGGTACTCTTCTTATATAAATCAAGACTAATGGCAATTCTGTTTTTTATAAATCCGAAATCAATTCCAATGTTTTGCGTTTCTGTTTGTTCCCATTTAATATTTGCATCATAGCCATCGGGGCGCAATACATTGTAATAAGTATTGCCAAACTGATACATACTGGAAGAGTCGCCCTGACTGTAATTAGGAATATAGGGATAATCAGAAAGAATATCCTGCTGACCGGTTATACCCCATCCTAAACGAACCTTTAAATCAGACAACCAATTGTTTGGCCTAAACTCGTCAATGGCGCGCCATGCAAATGCTACCGAAGGAAAAGTACCCCAGCGATTTTCGGGGCTAAAGCGCGAAGATCCATCTTCGCGTACAGTTACCGTTACTAAATATTTTTGCAACAAGGAATAATTAATTCTGCCATAAAAAGAAACCAGGGTGTTTTGGGTTTTAAATGGTATGCCTGCTGGTGCTAATACAGAATCACCGGCAGCCGTAAAACGTGGGAAAGCGGGGCGCTCCCTAATCCAATCCTGATAACTGTAACCGGCTGTAACATCTATCTTATGTGCTTTTATTTGCTTTAAGTAATTAAAATAAAATTCGAGTAGTTGGTTAGACTTGTCTTCAACATATTCGCTCGATGTTCCTTTGGAGAAGAAATCAGATGCAGCCGTAGCCGGCACCATTACATTGCCCTGGCCATGCGATTTGTCCATTCCCAAATTGAGGTTTGTTCTTAACTCAGGAAGAAAATGCATTTTATAATCCAACTGCACGTTACCAAGCAAACGATTGGTTGAGCTATTATCCTCACGCTGATTAATAAGACCTACTGGATTACGCGGGGCAAGCACGTTTGGCTTTTTCTTATTATCAAGCCACTCAAAATATCCGTTGTATAACTCTGAGGTGCTATCAGCCAAAACGGGTTGTGTTGGGTCGAAGGTAACTGCCGACCCTATTGCCCCCTGATTGGCAAAGAAAAATTCTGCTACCGTATACTTTGCATTTACATCCACTTTCAAATGGTCTTTAAAAAAAGTTGGTGATAAATTAATTCCTCCTGAAAACCGATCCATTAAAGAACGATCTAATACACCTTCTTGTTTTAAAAATCCAATATTTATCCGGTAAGGCAATTGTTTTATTCCTCCTGCTATCGATAAATTATTCTCGCTGCTGAAAGCTTGCCTGTAAACTTCATCCTGCCAATCCGTGTTGGCAGTACCTGCCAACAATCTGCGTTTAAAATTCCCAAGCGTGTCATTGGAACTTGCTCCCAGCGTATCTAGCATCGCTCTGTATTCATCACCGGTAAGCACATCAATGGTCTTGTTTATTCTACCTATTGAATTGGTCGAATTAAATTCTACACTCAAGCGGTTTCCTGAACCTCTTTTAGTGGTAATAATAATTACTCCATTTGCAGCTCGCGAGCCATATATTGCTGCAGCCGATGCATCTTTCAATACCGTCATAGATTCTATATCGGCCGAGTTAATCATACTTAACGGATCGGCACTACCTGACAGCGTATTGTTGTCTACCGGAACACCATCTATTACAATGAGCGGATCGTTACTTGCGTTAAGCGAGCTGCCACCACGAATTCTGATACGGGCTGAAGAACCCGGAGCACCCGTACCTTGTGTTACATTTACTCCGGCAATTTTTCCTGCAATTAATTGCGCGGGACTGACCACATTACCTTTATTAAAGTCTTTGTTGGTAATGGCAGTAACTGACCCTGTCAAATCCTTTTTTGCGGTTTTCCCGTAGCCAATGGCTACGGCAGTATTTAACATTACTGTGTTTTCGGTAAGTACAATATTAGCTATCGGATTGCTTGTTCCTCCTGCCTTTACAGTTAGCTTTTGGGTATTGTAACCTATAAAAGAGGCTACTAACGTGTAGGTGCCCGGAGCAACATCTTTTATGGCATACCCACCATTCATATCACTGGCTGTGCCTTTGGTTGTACCTTCTATTACCACACTAACACCAGGTAATGGCTGCCGGTTGCTATCGTAAATGGTACCCGTTAATGTTACATTTTGCGCACTGCTTAGTGTAATTGATACACCAAGCAAAATTAGGCACGCGATTAGATGTTTGAGTAAATTTTTTTGCATCACTTTTTTATTGAATTTTATTTTTTGAGATAAGAGGTGGAATTCTTTTGGAAAAATAATAATACAAATAAAAGAACCTGTTTTTAAATAAACAAGCATATTGATTATGCATTAATGCTCTTTTTCTAAACCGTTTGTGTTTATAACAATGAAATTTATATGGGAAGCATATCAAAAAACAAAAGATATTGTGTTGCCTAATCTAGACTAACCATTCTAAAATCCTTATACAAATGAAAAGGGAAATACTACCTATCCGCTGGCTATATCGGTCCATCAGACAGCTGCGTCACTTAATAAACTTTGGATGGCGTTACATCATATTTTTTGCTTTTATCTTAATTACAGCAATCTTATTTACTGCAGTGCAACAAGGTCAGGATGTTTTGTTAAGCACACTCGAGTACAGTTGGGGCAGCTTTTTTCTAACATTCAGTCTTTTGTTTTGGGCTTATTCCAGTTGGTATACATCGCGCTTAATTGGCTATGCGGCATTGAAACATACACCAAGGCAGCCCCGTATTTTCAAGATGTACAATACTCACATTCCCCGCATTGTGGGATACCTTTGTTTTTCGGTTGTTGAGTTTGCATTGATTAATCTTTTAGCATATAAGTTTATAGATAACTATGGCAATATATTTTTTCTAGGATACCTGTCCTTTAAGTTGCTTGTTTATAAACTAATTAACCGTCAAAAACTTTTCCATAGCTTTAAAAAAGAATTCCTTTGGTACTTGCTGTTTGCTCAGGCACTTTTGCTTTTGCAAAGTGCTTTGTTGGTGAACTTTAACTCGCTCGAAGTTCGCATCATTCTTATTACCATTCTCATCATAATAAACTCTTTATTATTTCTGATTTTCACTATTAGCCGGCATACTCGTAACAACAAGAACAACAATCAAAACACGTTCGAGGGTACCCGTCAATTTATTACCTATGTAAATTCTAAAGAGCCCGCTTATACTTATGCATTTTATGGTTTGTCAGTATGTGCGTTTATCCTCTATTTGGTTGGCATTTTTTCGTTGAGCTTTTCACGTATAGTGGGGCCGTGTAATTTTTTTTTTTTAGGCACCACAATTATGCAATTAGGTATGGGATTAATTACGTTATTATCTGTGCTAAACCGGATTAATTATCATGTTCCGCTATTGATGCTTGTACTTTTTGTTAACTTCATTTTTAAAGCCGACCCCTATAAAGTTAGTATGCTTACAACCCAACAAAGCAATAATTACCACTATAGGATGCCTCTCGAAACTTATTTTGACAAGTATCTGGATGTGCATAAAACGAGCTTGACACGGCAAATAAGCTGCCCTTGTACTTTGTGCTCAGCGATGGAGGGCATCGCGCAGTGCCTTTTGGGTAGCAGGAAGTTTGAGCTTACTTAACGATAGCACTCAGGGATATTTTACAAATCATTTGTTTTGTATGTCGGGGGCATCGGGCGGCAGTGTTGGCAATGCATCTTTTTTTGCGTTGCAAAAAAATCGCAATAACATGATGTTTGAAAATACGAAACGCTATTTTGATAACGATTTCCTTACCTATACACTTGCACGAATGCTGGGACCAGACTACTTCCGGCATTTGTTGGCTTTTATTCCGATGTATGACCGCGCTGCTGCACTTGAATATGCACATGAAAAAGTACCTAACGAAGAAATAATAAGCGCAGCAATGGCCGCTCCTTTCGATATCGAAATGGAGCAAAAAAACGGAACACTAAATCCAATACTTTATATTAACACAACGGTAATGCAAAACGGAGTGCCTGCTGTGGTTAGCAATCTAAATATTGATTCCATATTAAATAACAATCGGGTAGATGTATTAGAATTACTTGTTGACTCAACTGTGCTTAAATTAAGCACAGCAGCTATACTTAGCGCACGATTTCCCTATATGAGCCCGGCAGGAAAAATATCTACCATGGCCATAGGCAACGAACGCAACAGCCTTTATTTTGTTGATGGCGGATATTTTGACAACTCAGGTGCAGGTGTTGTTACCGAGACTATTCAACATCTTGACAGATTGATAAATAAAAACAAGGCCAAGTATGGCCACATTGCAGGCAAGGTTGAATTTGTTGTATTACATATTACGAATTCACCAAAGTCAAAATTAAAATTTGAAAAAACTCCGGCTTTACAAAACGACTTATTTGCTCCTGTAAAAACGCTGGCAGGCTCCTACAGCAAGCAAACAGATATTAATGACTTGCGTTTAAAAAAATTACTGGCGCTAATAAAAGAACGAAGTATAACCCATACTTCTTACAACGATATACCTTTGTACAATAGTGCCGTGCCCAATGAAAAACCATACTCGATGAATTGGTTTATGAGTGATGATTGTAAATCGAGAATGATAGAGCGATTTAAAAATTGTTCGGAGTTGAGTGAGGTGATTAAGGATGCAAACACTAAGCGATTAAATTATAAAACCAAAACTTTGAACGAAAATAGTATGGCAAAACAGGAAGCTAATCATTTAGGCTTCAATAAAAAAAGATACTTGTAAAACTTCAATTGAAATATCGTACAAAATAAAATGCGCCCCAGCGAATTTTATTTACTTGAAAAGATTAGTAATAATGCAGGAAAAATTTTTAGTGAGGAACGCAGCATACAGCATTGCTTAGAAATTGTTCTATGCCAAACAACTTCAATTATTCTGAATCATGGAACCAAGAACGAAAAAAATTCGATGCAACCCAAGTATAACATTTAAGCTGATTTTACAAAACGCAAAACTCATATTCATAATACTTATTCAATTAAGAGTTAAAGCCTTTGCATTTCCCATTTACTAATCTAAGTAAGAATTATCTTAGTAGAAAAAGTGCAGCAATTCTTGCTAAAACTATGCTCCCTTCTCTTCCACCATTAAGTACTTTCCTGGCCGTGCAGGATCAGGAACAAACCAGGCCGGGCGGCCATTTTGGTCTTTACCTAGTCGCGCTGTTGGCACCGGAGGTGTGTTGGCTACCGGTTTATCAACTATTGCAGCAGTTGTATTTCCATTCATGGATGCACTCTTTTTGGCATGTGGTATCATATCCATAGCCATTAATTCGAATACGGATTTTTTAAAAGTTTCGATTATAAAAGCCACATCATCATCCGTGTGGGCTGTTGTAAGAAAACAAGGAAATCCATCTATAACATGCAACCCATGTAATCGCCACAAATGAAAAAGCAATTCGCTGTATGGATACTCATTTTTATATTTTGGTTTGAACAGCGAAGCAAAATTTGAAAATCCAATTGGCAACTGATACTCGTTGCAAAATGCATTTAAATCTGCAACCATGGTTGCTGCCTTTTTATTTAATTCTTGTTGTAACTGGGGACCATGTTTCTTAAGGTGTTTAAGCGCAGCAACACCGGCAGCCAATGCAAATGGGTGCCTAACAAATGTTCCGGCAAAATAGGTTACACCAACTTCGGGCACACTGCTATCACCATACTGCCAATGCCCACCATCAAGGGCATCCATGTATTTCTTTTTTCCTGCCATAGCCCCAATAGGCATGCCCCCTCCACACACTTTGCCATAAGAAGCAATATCAGCTTTAACACCATACAACTCCTGCGCACCTCCTTGTGCGTAGCGGAATCCGGTTATTACCTCATCAAAAATAAGTGCACACCCGGCATTGTCGGCTATTGTGCGAAGTTCTTTGACAAACTCCTTTGGTTGAAAATCGGCCATACGGCTTTGCACTGGCTCAATCATAATGGCTGCAAATTCATGTGCGCGCTCACGAATAATTTTCAAGCTTTCGTCAGTACCATAATCCAATACAAGAATATTGGCAACTGCTTCGGGTGTTATACCTGCTGCTGCCGGCAAGGATTTTAATTTTTTTGTTCCGCGTACAATTACCTCATCGTTAATACCATGATAGGAGTTGTTAAATGCACAAATTAAATTACGTCCGGTTACGGTGCGTGCCATACGCATTGCGCCTAAAACTGCTTCGCTACCCGTGTTGCAAATAGCAACACGCTCAGCTCCTGTTAGTTCACAAAACAACGATGCAAACTCACCTGCAAGTGGATGTTGCGGCCCTATTTCATAGCCATCATCTAATTGCTGACCTATTGCTTCTACAATAAAATCGGGCGAATGGCCAAACATATTACTGCCAAATCCATTTAGTATATCAACATACTCATTGCCATCAATGTCCCAAATTCTCGATCCCTTACTGCGGTTAACTACAACCTGATATGTAATTTCCTTATTATATGGTTTAAAGCCGGTAACTACACGTGGGTCTGCCAATTGCTCGCGGTGTTCCTGTGTAAACTGTTTTGACTTAGCAGTGCGCGTAGTATATTTTTTAATCAACTCATTAAACCATTGTTGTTGCGCCTCGGTTAATTGGTTGTTGTATGTTTTTTCAATTCGGGCTATGGCACCAAAAGGTTTTGCAGGTTCGTTTTCTTCAATTACAGGTGTTGTTGTTTTATTGATTGAAGTCGACTTGGTTTCACTATTGTTAACCGTGTTGGTAATTGTTTGTGCTGTGGGTGATGCTGCAATAGGCTGTCCGCTCAACACAGCCAACTGTTGTTGCATCAATTGCATCTGTTGTTGAATCAACCATTCAAGCCCCTCGGCATCAGGAGTAAAATTTGCAGCAGGCATATTGAAAGAAGTAGCAACAGGCTGTTGCTGTTGTTTTGCATCAGCACCCGATGATGTTAATTTTTCGGCATACGCGGTAGCGGGCAAAGAACTATCTATATGGCCAGCTATGGCGTTAATGCTCGACAACTCCTCATTTAACTGACGAAACGTAATTTTTGTATTGTATTTCTTAGTGAGGGTTAACGACACTTGTGTTAGAAAAAGTGAATCAAGTCCTAATTCGATAAGTGATGTATTAATATCCGCGCTACGCAACTCAATGCCTGAAGCGTCTTCAAGTATTTCAATTAATTCGTCAATAATAATTTGCTTTCGCTGTTCCATTTGCCAGAATATTTTTTTGTGTTGGTAATGTATTACAATGGGTGGCTATTTCTTTGTGCAAAGTTAAGTGAAAAAAATACGCTACTACGTATGCATGCCAAAATCTTTGCTCATTAATTCTTTTAAAAAGTCGGCAAGATCAAAAGGTTTATCAAGAGCCTGAACATCAATATCGGTTTCGTTTAGTATCAACTGCCACAGCGAAAAATAAACGGAGTTCTCTATCAGTTCATCTTTATTGTCGTAGAATAATTCGGAACTCTCAAAAGCGAGATACTCTGGAGTACGGCCATTGTCATGACTATAAAATTCTTCAACAAAAAAACCTCCTGCTTCAAAAATACATTCTACCGTGTTACTCGATTGACGAAAATCATTTGGATTAATAAGCCCTATGTCACCCTTTAAAGCATGTATGGTATTAGCTGATGTAACAAGGCACCTAAAGCTACCCTCGGCAGCATGATCTTGAATCAACTCTTTACGTATAGTATCACGGTAATAGATAACGTTAATGCCCAATTTAGCAAAAGCAATAGCGGTAGCTACTAATGCAAAATTGCATGGTTGATAAACCGCAACAAAATCTCCTTCGCAAATTCCAGACTTGCGCAATTGAAAAGCAATGCCGTTGCTCCAACTATCTATTTCATTTAGGGTAATAGTATTTTCACCATAAATAAAGAGGAGGTCTCTATTACCTTCTATTCGTTTTTTAAATGCGTTTAATAGGTTAGCTGATGTAAATTCGTCACTTAGTTCAAGGTCTCTTATCATATTCAATTAAAATTATCAGATTAGTTTTTTCAAAAGTCCACTATCAGGAGCCAGTGTAAAAGCACTAACTTTTGTACTTACTGTTACTTTTAAACATCAAAAAGTTGATACCCTGTGTTAGTTATTTTGTGAAGAAAAGTATATAGTCTCAGTTAAACATAGGCGAGTACAGTCAATTAAATGGCGAAAGCTACTTCTTCTTGATTGACGCATTCTTAAGCAAAGCACGTGCTGCCGTATTTGCCTCGCTGCACGAGGTCAAAGTTGTTTCCCATGTTTCTAAATAATATGCATAATGGTCAAGTGCAGTTTGGGTTAATTGGCGCATTTTATCATTATTCCCTTTATCATTTATACGGAACTCATTTTCTGCTAGCTGAAAGCCAATGGCAATGCCACTTTCGTTTGCATCCGAAATAAATTTTGTAATACGCCCACCGGTGCGCAAGGCATTCCATTGCACAAATACCTGTTGCTTATACTTTCGGGCTATTTCATCAATAACCTTTTGCGTCACATTTTGCTGACTCTCATCACATTCATTTCCATTTTCATCAATGGCCGGAAAACTTTGTGGGTCAGGTATAATAGGAACTGATATCGGTTTATCTCTGAAAATGTAACATGTTCCTTTCATTAGCTTATCAAACGATGCAACTACTTTGCCTGGAGTATAACCTGCACTTTGCCAAATGGCTATTGCATCCGTTGTAACTTCTTTACCATTGGTTACCTTATCCTGCGATGGTAAACGAAATTCATTGGTGCTTATATTCATACCAGTAAACTTGATCATGGCCACGGCATCGTAAAATCCTTTTTTGTTTTTAAGATGATCGCGAAGCGAAGTCATCAAATCGAGAATAAAAGTTTGATACTTAGCATCCCAGGGTGGTGCAACAGCAACCGTTACTGCCTTCTTACCTTTACCTCTATGATTAATCTCGGTAAACTGGAGTTTTTTTACACCTGAATTAAAAACCCAATCAGGCGTAAATTTGCCGCTGGCTATGCCTATTACAATTTTTTGTTGTTGTCAACTGCTTGTTGAATTTCACGGTCGAGCAAGGCCCAGTTGTGCTGATTATCTTGTGGCTCAACAGATTTCCATGACAACCGCAGATATACGCCATCAATCTGATCACTCTTATAAGTGGAAGCTGCAAAGCCTACATCCATAGCGCTGTTGGTAACAAATAGCCCAACGGGCATTTTAATTTCCGGTTTTTCATCATCAATTTGTTCAACCGTAACGGTGGTATCAGCTTGCGACAACACCTCAGTTGGTGTTGTTTGCACATTTATATCATGATTTAACGAAGCGGATGTGCAAGAGGTAATTCCTCCTTGCAACAGCAGACACATTACAATAGTACTATTCATAATGGTAATTAATATTTTATAGCAAAGGTATTATCCATTGGTATGCCAATAATTAAGTTTCACTAAAGGAATTCACAACTTAATGTGAATAGCAATTGAGTTGCCACTTAAAAAAATCTGACAACCCATTCATGTGTTTGGCAACTTTTTACTAAAGGTAATCAAGCAAGTTACACCTCTTGTTGTAAATCTAAGTTACGTTTCTCTAATTGCTTTATTCAGTTTTGTCTTTTAACATTATTTAAGGCTATGCTAGAAATAAAGAACAATGTATTGTACTATTCATACCTGATAAACGACAAGCATTACTTACGAATAGCTTTTGCTGGCGATTTCTTTTTTTTTGAAAATTTTGCAATTTGGTTGAAGTCCAAAGCTAATTGAACCCAATAATTCAATTTTGGTTTTGTGTTTAATACTTCTACATTAACAAAAACATAGCCGCGCATAACTTTGCCAGTAAAATTCATTGGTATGCAACCTTCTTTGGTAATTAATTCCTCATATATATCAGGATTGATGCGTAGCATCAATCTTTCCTTCTCTACACCAACACACATTTTATCGTTTACCATGAAGCATAATCCACCGAACATCGCTTTTTCTATTACATGGTCGTGCGTTATAGCGAATATTTCGCGCACACGGTCAGCAAGTTTTTCGTTATAGGCCATTTGATTTTTTTTCAAAAATAGAATTTTACAAATACTAACACTACGTGAAAGTAATTTTTATTTTTGTGGCCCGTATGCAGCCATTAACCATACTTAACAGTTTACAATTTGATGTAACACTTAAAAGACTTTGCTATCAATTAAGCGAGAATCATTTAAATTTTGATGATACCGTGTTTATTGGCATACAGCCACGCGGAATCTACGTATGCCAACGCATATGCGCCTTACTTAAAGCAACCAATAACAACATACAGCAAGGCAGTTTGGATATTACCTTTTATCGCGATGATTTCAGAAGACGCGATGAGTTAGCAACTCCGGCACCTACCAGCATTAACTTTGCAGTTGAGAATAAAAAAGTAATATTGATGGACGATGTCTTGTACACAGGCCGCACCATTAGAGCTGCATTAGATGCATTGCTTGACTATGGGCGTCCACAAAAAGTGGAACTATTGGTGCTGGTTGACCGCAAATACGCCAGGCATTTGCCCATAGCACCCGACTATACAGGCATTGCCATTGACACCATTACTTCTGACAAGGTTAAAGTTAGGTGGTCAGAAACTGAAGGAATAGATGAAATATTAATTGTAAAATAGAAATAAAACTTCGGCATGTCGCAATTATCAGTAAAGCATTTGTTGGGAATAAAAGATCTTACACGACAAGATATTGAGTTGATTTTTCACACGGCTGATAATTTTAAAGAAGTAATTAATCGTCCCATTAAGAAGGTTCCATCCTTGCGCGATGTGACCATTGCAAATCTTTTTTTTGAAAACAGCACACGTACAAAGCTGTCTTTCGAACTGGCCGAGAAAAGGCTAAGTGCCGATATTCTCAATTTTGCAGCATCTTCTTCATCGGTATCAAAAGGTGAAACACTTATAGATACGGTTCAAAATATTTTATCCATGAAAGTGGATATGATAGTTATGCGACATCCAAAAGCAGGTGCGCCCCATTTTTTAAGCCAGCACGTAGATGCCACCATTATTAATGCCGGTGATGGCGCTCATGAACATCCTACTCAGGCATTGCTTGATGCTTATAGCTTGCGCGAAAAATTCGGAAAACTTGAAGGGAAAAAAATTGCCATCGTGGGCGACATCCTGCATTCGCGTGTTGCCATGTCTAATATTTATTGTTTACAAAAATTAGGCGCAGAAGTGCGTGTTTGCGGCATGCTTACCCTGATGCCCCGCTATATAGAAAGCCTTGGAGTAAAGGTAGAAACCGATTTGGAAAAAACGTTGAATTGGTGCGATGCAGTAAACATGCTTCGTATTCAACTTGAGCGTCAGGATACTAAATACTTTCCTTCGTTGCGAGAATATACTGCCTTGTATGGTTTAAATTTAGAACGCCTTCAGAAATTGAATAAACCTATCACCATTATGCATCCGGGTCCAATTAATCGTGGTGTTGAAGTGACCAGTGAAGTTGCTGATCATGCCGATTCAATCATACTAAACCAGGTTGAAAATGGTGTGGCAATCCGCATGGCAGTGCTTTACCTATTAGCAGGTCAGGTTTAATCATCCTTGATTTTTTTCCACTGATTATTACAAGAACATCTTTCTAACAAAATAAAATTCAACGTACATTCGCTTTGCAATTATAACTTCATGCAAAAGACGCCTCATCAAATACTTAAGCAATATTGGGATTACGATAACTTCAGGCCACTGCAGGAAGAAATTGTTGATTCAGTGCTGCAAGGCAATGATACTTTGGCATTGCTGCCTACAGGAGGAGGAAAGTCAATCTGCTTTCAAGTACCCGCACTTTGCAATGCAGGCATATGTTTGGTGGTGTCGCCATTGATAGCGTTAATGAAAGATCAGGTTCATAATCTTAAAAAGCGAAATATAAATGCTGTTGCAGTTTTTTCAGGAATGAGCTATCGCGAATTGGATTTAGTATTAGATAATTGTGTATATGGAAATACGAAATTCCTCTACTTATCTCCCGAACGATTGCAGGTAGACTGGGTGCAAGAACGAATAGCAAAGATGAAAGTTAATCTTATTGCGGTAGACGAAGCTCATTGCGTTTCGCAATGGGGATATGATTTCAGGCCACCTTATTTGAAAATAGCAGAAATACGCAAGTTTCATCCAAAGGTACCGGTACTTGCGCTTACAGCATCTGCCACTACAGAAGTTCAAGTGGATATTATGCAAAAACTTGCTTTTAAAAAGGAAAATATATTTCGCAAAAGTTTTGCAAGAGCCAATCTTAACTACATGGTTTTTAAAGAAGAGAACAAAGAGAAAAGAGCGCAAAATATTTTACAAAAAGTTCAGGGCACCAGTATTATTTATGTTCGTAACCGCAGAAGAACTGAGCAGATTGCTTCGCATTTTAAATCGCTTGGAATAACCAGCGACTTCTATCATGCAGGTTTAAAAAGCATAGACCGCAATAAAAAGCAAGAGGCGTGGATTTCGGGAAAGACCAGATTAATAGTAGCTACCAATGCCTTTGGAATGGGCATAGACAAGCCGGATGTGCGCACGGTAATTCACTTTGACATACCTGATAATCTGGAAGCATATTATCAGGAAGCGGGACGAGCAGGCAGAGATGAGCAAAAAGCCTATGCGGTATTACTTTACAATAATCGCGATATTAATGAACTTGCAAATAGGCCCGAACTTAACTTCCCTCCTATTGAAAAAGTGCAACAAGTATATAATGCACTTTTCAACTTTTTATCATTGCCAATAGGTTCAGGCAAAGACCAAACCTTTTCGTTTGATCTTCTTCAATTTTGCAAAAACTATAATTTTGTTCCTATACATGTTAGTGTCGTTCTGAATTTATTACAGTTAGAAGGCTACATCAGCCTAAGCGATCAATTTTATATGGCATCGCGCATAATGATTAAAATAGATGGCACTGCACTTTACAATTTTCAGATGTTAAACAAAGCAATGGATGAATTCATAAAAACATTGCTACGCAGCTACGAAGGCCTTTTTGACTCCTACGCGCCTATTAATGAAAACGAAATTGCGCAGCGGTGCAAGATTTCGATAGACCAGGTGGCTACCAAATTGAACTACCTTCACAAAAACGGAGCTATCGACTATTTACCCAATACAGATGACCCTCAACTTACTTTGCTTGAGGAACGTTTGCCATTAGATAACATTTCCTTTTCGAATGAGGTGTACAAATTCAGAAAAGAGCGCTACATAAAACGGATACAAGCAATGGCAAACTATACCAGCAGTACTTCGCACTGCCGAAATATGTTGTTGCTCCATTATTTTGAAGAAAAAAATCTTTCGCGCTGCGGAACCTGCGATTTCTGCCTGTTGCAAAAGCAAATAGGATTAAATGAAGCTGAATTTGATAAAGCAGGAAAAAAAATATTGGCAATTCTGCAAGATGAACCCAAGCCACTGGAACATATACACATACAGTTATCTATTATGAATATACAAAAACTAGTTAAGCTGTTAAATTGGCTTGAAGAGTCTGGTATAATAAAATTACAACAAGGCTTGTATAAGGCAATCCACTAAATCATACTATGAACATTCCCCTGTTAACAGATGCGTTAAATTAATTTTTTCGAATTGATTTCAATTATTATCTTGCAGCCTTTGACGTAATCTTTAATTTAAATAAACGATTTGAGGCACTAATATTGCCTTAGGTATCGTTAAGATGCAAAGTTGTAAAATGAGATATTCCAAATTTTCTAACCTTCTGATTCTGTTGATTATACTTAGCGCTACCAGTTTGCTTACTGCGCAAAGTACAGATCAGATAAAACAGACCTTTGTATGTGATGGCTACAACGTGGTGCCTTCACGCTTTGTAAGTTGTACACAATTACTAAATGATTGGCATCAACTACCACAGGTTAATTTCTGGCAACAAATAATCAGCAATCATCCTGATAGCAGTGTAGTTAATATTGCCCATTCGCGCACACCAATATTAACAGTAAATACGAAGCAATGGAAATCGCAAACAGAACCCCGTAAGGCCGAAGTTAAATGTAGTATACGCAATTGTTTTAGTCTAGACAGTAATACAGCTTTAAATGTAACAGCAGGCAAAGGCGATTTTTATGATTTTGTCAATGCAATAGATGAAGTAAACGCAGCTATTCCAATATTTAAAAAATATGATACCGACCCTTGGTATGCGCAGGCCATCTTATTAATTGAAAGTCCTGGAAAATTAGCTGCACGCAGCACTGCTGGCGCTGTTGGAGCATTTCAGTTAATGCCTGATGTTGCAAGATCAATGGGCTTACGCGTAAATAAAAAAATGGATGAACGCAAAAATTTTGAACGCTCAGCCGCTGCCTCTGCAAAATTTATCCGTACCTATTGTATGCCGCTTGCCAAAAAAGTTTGCCAACAAAATGGTATTGTATTCGATAGAAATGACTTATGGTTTAAGTTGCTAACCATGCATATTTACAATGCCGGCTATGGCAATGTAAATGCAGCTGTAGAAAAAGTATGTCCACAAACAGGAGGTAAAGAATTCATAAAACAACTTTGGATTACAGAGGCTGGTCAGTTTAAGAATCAATCGCAAAATTATTCGCAACTAGTGCTTGCTTGTATGTCAAATTTCACAAAAATGATGAACACTTCAGACACCGTTTACGAGCATACTGGCGACAAATTCATATACGCATATAACCAAACTACTTCTAAAAACACCTCACTGCTTGAGCAGGGATTAAAAAGCTATCAGCAAGACTTGTTATCTGGAAAAGTGAATTTCGAAAAATTCAAAGAAGTTTTTCTTTTTATTAATGGAGAATTGGCATCAACCAATCAATTGCCACAGGAAGTTGATGGCCTTACCGCCAGCGAATTAAATATGGCAGCGTTAGAATTAATGAAGAATCTTAAAGTTACTTCAGCCATCAGTTTACTTCATTTAAACGAAAAGTTATATCCTCAAAATGCCTCTGTATACGATACTCTATCAGTTGCTTATGCAAGGCAAGGAAACAAGACACTTGCGCGCAAGTATGAATTGCTTGCACAGAAAACGAAACAAACCCAACCTTAAACAAGGTTTTGGCTACAACTCAAAATTAAATCCAAGCGAGCATAAATGCTCATATCTTACCTTATCAAATTCGAAAAGCGTTGCAGCACGATGCGATACATTAGTTTGTTTTTCGGGCAATTCGTGAAGTAATTCAAAGCTGAGAATTTTCTTCCGAAAATTGCGCTTATCAAGCGGTATTTGCAATATAGATTCATATAAATTCTGAAGCTGCGAAAGGCTGAATTTTCGCGGTAATAACTCAAAGCCAATCGGTTGATATCTTATTTTATTTCGCAACCGTTCGATCGCCTTCGAAAATATATGGTTATGATCGAATGGCATATTTGGAACCTCTTTAACCGAAACCCAAATTGCCCTTGCAGCAAATGTTGACATTGGTCGCAGTAGTTGGTGTTTTACATTAATCAAAGAAAAATAGGCAATTGTTATAACCCTGCCTAAAGGATGCCGACCAACATCACCAAAAGTGTAAAGTTGTTCAAGATGCGTATTTTTTAAACCGGTTAGTTCATACAAGATCCTGGCGGCAGCATCATCAATGTTTTCATCAACCCTAACAAGGTTTCCAGGCAACGCCAATTGACCAATATAAACTTCTTCGGCACGCTCAATTAGCAACACTTTGAGGTCGCCATCGTCAAAGCCAAAGATCACGCAGTCGATACTGAATGAATTGTTATACTGATTTAACTGATTAGTCATAAAGGATTGAACGGCATAAAAGTATCGATTTACTGCATCAAAATTTTCTTTGTCTTTCAAACTTAATGCATCATATTTGTTAATAAAACTGTCATAATACGTTGATATCCTATATATTCTTTGTTTTGTATGAAGAACAATTTACTATATTTGGCATCCAAATACCTAACTAATAACATGAGTAAGAACTTTTTAAAACTAGCTGTATTTGTTTTAGTGTTTCAGTTATCCCATTTAGCACAAGCTTCTCACCTTATGGGAGGTGAAATCACTTGGAAATGCCTGGCAAATGGACAATTCAGATTTTACCTTAAAGTATACAGAGATTGCAACGGGGTGCCATTTGGTCCTCCGGTATCATTGGATGTACACAACTGTCCGGGTGTCACAAGTATTCCGATGAATGTGGTAACACAAACAGACATCTCTTCGCAAGGATTTAATAATTCGAGCATTCACCCCTGCCCAACGTGTGCCAATCCAGGTCAGGTGGGAGGCGCAGTAGAAGAATGGTATTTTGAATCAAACCCCATCACCTTGAATGGTGTACCTCCCGCCAACGGGTGGATTTTCAGTTATAGCAACTGTTGCCGCAACGCTGCAATAACAAACCTGTCTAATCCTGGCTCACAAGGTTTTACACTACGTGCCATTATGTATCCTTACAATGGTCAAAATACAAATCCATGCTTTGATTCTTCGCCTGAATTTGCTGAAATACCTAATACCATAATTTGTAATGGATACCCATTTCAATACAATCATAATGCGATTGATGATGAACTAGACTCGTTGGTTTATTCTTTTGGCAAGCCTTTAGATTCATGGAGTAGCGGGGCATGGAGTGCCACCAATCCAACTCCTCTTGGTTATTCTCCAAATTATAGTTTTACCAGTCCCTTGCCGGGCACAACCCAAAATGCCAATAATATTCCAGCAGCCATTGACAGCAATCTTGGTATAATATCCTTCTTAAGTTTTACACCAGGCAACTTTGTTACTGTAACAAAATGCTCTGCTTACAAGTGTGGTGTTCTGGTAGCAGAGATTTATCGTGAAATTCAGATAGCGCTTTTAAATTGCCAGCCAATATTGGGAACCGGTGTTCCTAACAACCCACCGGATGTTACCAAGCCATTTATTAATCCGAACACAGGGTTGTTTACAGAAACAAGAGACACGCTATATGCCGGGGAAATTGTTGATTTTTTCATGAGTGCTACCGATTTTGATATTGTACCAAACTTACCCGGCAATTTACAAACATTAACATTGGAAGCCTCGGGCAATGAATTTGGTGCCGGTTTTACAAACCCTTTGGCAGGTTGCATTATACCCCCTTGCGCCACCTTAAATCCACCTCCACCGGCACAAGCGGTAGCAGGAACTGGAACCCAGTTTCATTGGGAAACCAATTGCGATCACCTTGGGTTTACTAATGGATGTGTCAATCTTTCCAATACCTATAATTTTGTTATAAAAGTTAAAGATAATTTCTGTCCAGCAAATGGAATTACTTTTACAACCATTGCCATCACCATATTAGCGCCTCCGGTAATGAAGGCCCCGAAAATACACTGTGTAAATGTGCAAGCCAATGGCGACATACAAACTGACATGGCCCACCCCCACCGATACCTACGATGTGTTTTCTGATTATATGATTTACCATGCAAACAATATAGCCGGGCCCTACGCGCTTTTAGACAGTATACAAACACTTGCACAAGGCAACTATACACACGTTGGTGCAAATGGACAAAATATGTCTAACTTCTACTACCTTCAATCGCGTATTGATTGCAACGGACTAAAACTTTCGCAACCGGGCGATACCGTATCTGCCATCCGATTAAATGCAGTAAATGGCGGTGGCGGTCTTGCCAACCTAACCTGGAATGCCATTCGCACTCCATTATTATCTTCATCATCTCAGTATTATCATATCTGGATGGAATATCCGTTAGGCACATGGAATATGATTGACAGCACAACTGCCACATCATATACAGATACGGTTAACATTACTATTTGCGAAGACAGCGTAAACTACCGTATAGAAATTCTTGACTCGCTTGGATGTGCTTCGGTGTCTAACATCGATGGTGCCACCTTTCAAAATTTCTCGCAACCTGATGCTCCTTCTTTACGTTGCCTGGTATCCGACAATTCGGGCTCAGTAACCTTAAGTTGGGTAGCACCCGTTGATACCAGTTTCTCATTTGACGGGTATTTTATTTCGTCAGCACCTGCTCTGGGTGGTCCTTACACGGTAATTGATAGCGTAAAAAATTACGCAATTACATCATATACAGATATCAATGCCAATATTATGAGCGGCCCTATTTATTATTTTGTTCAAGCACTTACCACTTGCGGCCCTTCTTTTTCATTAGGCTCCGATACCTTGCAAGCTATGCGCCTTAACGTAACTAATGTAGCAAACAATGCAAACCTTGCATGGAATGCGCTGCACCTGCCTAAATTATCTACAAGCAACGCATACTATCATGTATACAAAGAGTATCCGTTGGGCACCTGGACATTAATTGACAGCACGCAAGTAACTACCTATATCGACCCACTAAATCAGTGTAACGATACCATCAACTATCGAATCGAACTTACTGATTTATCTGGCTGTATTTCAAAGTCTACCATTGATGGTGAAAGATTTCTTGACAATACAATACCAGACCCACCGGGATTAAGATGTATCAATGTGAATGCCAATGGAAGCACATCACTCACTTGGGTTGCTGATCCTGATACCGGTCTGGCCTTTAATTCGTATCATATTTACCTTGCTAATAATGCTGCAGGACCCTACACTGTTATTGATTCAATTTTTAACTACAATACGTTAACTTATACTGATAATTCGTCCAATGCTTATGCTGGAGATTTGTTTTATTTTTTAAAATCACGCACTGGTTGTGGCAGCAAGTATTCGCCTGAAGGCGATACGCTGCAAGCCATCAGACTAAACTTAGTTAATAATGGCGGCCAGTTTGCCCAGCTAACCTGGAATGCCATTAGAACACCGCTGCTATCTACCAGTAACGGTGCATATGATGTCTATAAAGAATACCCTCAGGAACCTGGACAAAAATTGCTACTACGCCAAATTTGTTCTATAACGACTCGAATAAAATCTGCAAAGACACGGTAAAGTATTATGTAACAATTGGTGATGCTATAGGATGCCAGAGTAATTCAACCGTTGCCAGCGATTTATTTATTGACAATACCGTTCCGCTTGCTCCAGAATTAAAATGCGTGGCCGTAGCAAGCAATGGCGATGTTACAATCACATGGGTGCCACCTATAGATACTGGCTTGTTGTATGACAGTTATCACATTTACCATAGCAATTCTGTTGCAGGGCCTTTTACACAAATAGGTACCATATTTAATTATTCGCAAACCAGCTTTACGCATGTAGGAGTAAATGCCAATATTAATACTCCATATTATTATGTTCAAACTCTTACCGGTTGTGGGGTTCAATTTTCTGACCCTTCAGATACGTTACGTTCAATAAAGCTTAATGTAAATAATACTGGAACTGGCGTTGCCTATTTGCAATGGAATGCTGTGCATACTCCCTTACTCAGCACATCGTCAAGTTACTATCGAATTTATCGTGAATACCCGGTAAACTCATGGACGATAATTGATAGCACAACAGCACTCGATTATCTTGATACGATTAATTTATGTAATGCATTCATCAATTACCGAATTGAAATTGAAGATTTCTCAGGGTGTATATCCGTTTCTAATGTTGATGGAGATTTGTTTCAAGATGTAACACCACCGGCTTTAACCGTGCTTGATACGATAAGTGTAGATCCTGCGACAGGCCAAGTACATTTGAGTTGGGAGCTGAACACTTCAGATGACACTCAAGGATATATTATTTATTTATACAATGGTGCATCCTGGGATTCGATAGGTGCAGTTAGCGGTATTGGAACATTAAGCTGGATTCATATCCTATCCAATGCTAATAATGGAAGTCAAATATATAGCATTGCCGCTTATGATAGTTGTGGCAATTTAAGCCCAATTGGAGTTCAACACAATACCATATTTGTAACAGACACATTGAATAAATGTGAGGGAACTATAACACTTAACTGGAATCAATACATAAACATGCCAAATGGTGTTGCATCTTATAACGTATATTACAATGTAAACAACGGTACATATTCTTTACTTGGCACAGTGAGTAACTCTACTTACAGCTATGTGCACACTCCTATTAAGAAAGACACGTTATATTGCTATGTAATTACAGCTATTGGAAATGACATATGGCGAACAAGCACCTCAAACCGCACCTGTCAATTAGCAGATGCTTTGGTATTCCCTAAATACACATATTTAAAAACAGCAAGTGTAACGGCTTCAAACGAGATTAGCATCAGCGCTTACGTAGACCCAACCAATGATGTAAGCAAATATAAATTAATGCGATCGCTGAATCCGAATTCGGATTATACGCCTATTCAGTTTTTGCCGAATACAGGGCTTACTACCATTGATTTTATTGATGAAGATGTTGAGACGAATGCCTACAGTTATTATTATAGAGTAATACCGGTAAGTACTTGCGAAACTGACATGGATACCAGCAACTTAGGAAGAACTATTTTGCTGCGCGTAAAAGCTAACGAAAATCTGACTAATACACTTTCGTGGACACCTTACGAGGATTGGTCAGGCAAAGTAAGACAATACAAAATATTCCGTCAAATGGATGGTGTTTGGAGTACTACACCCATAGCTATACTGCCTGATGATAAGCAAGCTTATCTGGACGATATAGCCAACTACTATAGAGGCACCGGTGAATTTTGCTACTATATAGAAGCTAATGAAGATATAGGAAACATTGACGGTTTTATTGAAACCAGTTTATCAAATGAAGCTTGCGATGCTCAAATTCCTCACTTATATATTCCTAATGCATTTACTCCGGGTGGAAGCAATCCGATTTTCAAACCTGAAGGTGCATTTATAGACTCGGCAAATTATTATTTTGCTGTATTTAATAGATGGGGTCAGCCAATTTATGAAACTACCAACTTTACTGAAGGCTGGGATGGCACTTATGAAAACGCTGACGCACCTCAAGGTGTATATGCTTATGTAGCCAAAATGGTTGGCACTAATGGCACTGCGTTGGTACGAAGGGGAAATGTAAATTTGCTGAGGTAATTAACCCAAAGAAAACATTTTGAAATTGTTCTACTTGATGCAGGTAATCAGGAGATATCTCCCCAATCGCCTTTTTCCTTCCGCTGTTTAATAATATAATTTCTGATGCAGGCATTTTCCTGTTTTAGCAAATGAGGGTCGTTATCTAAAATGCGCTGAGCTGCTTTACGGGCGAGTTCTAAAATTTTTTGGTCTTTGGTTATATCTGCTATTTTAAGATCGGTTATTCCGCTTTGTTGTGTTCCTTCAATATCTCCGGGGCCACGCAATCGCAAATCTTCTTCGGCAATTTCAAATCCATCGTTTGTGCGCACCATTGTTGCAAGGCGTTGCAGGGCATCGTTACTTAGTTTATAATCGGTAAGTAATATACAATAGCTTTGTTCTGCTCCCCTCCCAACCCGGCCTCTTAGCTGATGCAATTGCGATAGTCCAAATCGTTGCGCACTCTCAATAATCATGACACTCGCATTGGGCACATTGACGCCTACTTCAATTACCGTGGTTGCAATCATTATATTTGTTTTCCCTGCACAAAATTTTGCATATCTATCTCTCGATCGCTGCTCTTTTGCTTTCCATGAACAACGCTAATTTTATATGTTGGTGGTGTAAAATAATTTAACATAGCCTCATAACCCTGCATCAGATTTTGATAATCAAGTTGCTCCGATTCATCAATTAATGGATACACAACATATACTTGTCTACCTTTGGCTATTTCTTGCTTAATAAACTTCCAAACATTATCGCGATCGTTTTCATATTTGTGCAGTGTCTTGATTGCCTTGCGTCCCGGTGGCAATTCATCAATAATGCTAACATCTAAATCTCCGTAAATGGTCATCGAAAGTGTTCTCGGAATAGGAGTAGCACTCATTACCAAAACATGCGGTGGATGACCTTCGCGTTTACTCCACAATCGAGAACGTTGGGCAACCCCAAATCGATGTTGTTCATCGATAACTACAAAACCAAGGTTTTTAAATTGTACTGAATCTTCAAGCAAAGCATGGGTGCCAATAATAATATTCAGCTCGCCTGATTCCAGTTCTGCTAAAATTCTCCTTCGTTCTGCTGCGCGAGTGCCTCCTTTGAGTAAGGCTACTTTTACAATGGTAGGTTCAAGCAAAGTTTTTAACGTAACAAAGTGTTGCTCTGCTAGCACTTCGGTGGGCGCCATCATACATGCCTGATAGCCATTATCCATTGCAATAAGGATGCAGATTAATGCAACTATAGTCTTCCCGCTTCCAACATCCCCTTGCAACAAGCGATTCATTTGATACCCACTTCCGCAATCATTTCTAATTTCCTTGATAACACGTTTTTGTGCATTTGTTAAAGCAAAAGGAAGATGATTATTATAGAAATCAGTAAAAAAATCGCCAACGATAGGAAACCCTAAACCACCTCTTTTACTTACCCGCAATGCTCTCCGCTTTAACATTTTAAGCGTCAAATAAAAAAGTTCTTCAAATTTGAAACGAAGTTCAGCTTGCTTTAGCTTTTCATTCGATTCGGGCAAGTGTATATTAACCAATGCATCTCCTAGGTGCATTAGCTGTAATCCATTTATAAGATAATCCGGTAAATTAGAATCTAGGTTTACGGGCAATGTTTGAAGTAATGCCTTTTGCATTTTCCAAATCGCTTTGCTGTCAATATGCTTAGCCTTGCATTTTTCAGTTGTATGATACATGGCCTGAAGAGCAGTAGCAATACCTTGATTAAAAGTTGCCAAAGGCTCCAACTCAGGATGTACTATATTTATTTGATGCTGAAATAAGGTTGGCTTCCCGAAAACCACACATTCAACACCTGCTTTTACATAGTCGCGAAGCCAGGTGATACCTTGAAACCAAATCAAGTCTATGCTGCCCGTTTCATCTTTGAAACTTGCTACCAGCCTGGTAGTGCGGTGCTTGCCTACGGCAGTAACTGTTTTGATAATACCCTTTAGCTGAACATAGGGCAAATCTTGGTGTACTTCGCTTACTTTATAAAATTTAGTGCGATCAATATAACGGTATGGAAAGTGATAAAGTAAATCGCGATAGGTTTTAATAAAAAGTTCTTTTGTTAAAATATCGGCACGTTGTGGCCCAACACCTTTAACATAGGTTACTGGTTTCTCAAAAAAATCGTCCGATGTATATGCTGTTTGTGACAAGAAAACTATTTGATGCAAACATATAATTTTAGATAAACAGAACTCACTTAATGATGTAGGCACACAAAAAAACCTGCATTGTAGAATGCAGGTTCTCCATATTCGTATAAATTTGACCTTATGCCTGAACTACCGAAACATAAGATTTCTCATCAGATTTTTTGCGAAACTGAACTTTTCCATCTACCAAAGCGAATAAAGTATGGTCTTTTCCAATACCAACATTTAATCCAGGAAAATGACGAGTTCCACGCTGACGAACTATAATATTGCCTGCGATTGCATTTTGGCCTCCAAATATTTTAATTCCAAGACGTTTACTATGTGATTCGCGACCGTTTTTCGAACTTCCGACCCCTTTTTTGTGTGCCATTTTATTGAGTTATTTATATTTTTAGATTGAAATGTTTTCTATTTGAACGCGTGTTAAATCTTGACGATGCCCGTTCATTTTCTGATATCCCTTTCTGCGTTTTTTCTTGAAAATCAATACCTTATCGCCACGGAGGTGACTAATAACTTTGGCTGATACGCTGGCCCCACTCACATTAGGCGAGCCTACCTTTACAGAGCCATCGTTATCCACTAATAATACTTTTTCAAAACTTACATTATCGCCTTCATTGGCAGCCAAACGGTGCACAAATATTTGCTGATTTGGCGTTACCTTAAATTGCTGACCTGCGATGTCTACTACTGCGTACATTTTATTTATTTGTTTTTTAAAAACGGAGTGCAAATGTAAATATTAATTTGTTAGATGCAACAATGGGGTTTAAAATTTATTTATGAATCTATAAATAAAGCTACCTTACTGAATTACAATCGCTTTGGGACAAAATCACGTGTGATAAATAGCACAACCTGATGATTACTGCAGATTAATGAAATCAATTGCTGTGGCAAATATTTTTCAATTAAAAAGCTTGATAAGGAATTACCATCAACGCTTAATAAAAACTTTAATGAATGAATGATTGTTGATGAAGTTGCAAAAACGGCTGTGTAAAAATTATATTTAACTTAATAATCTGGCCTTAGATAATTATAGCTTTACTTTGCCACAATCAGACTTTAAAATACAAAATGAAAGAAATAAAAACGATAGGTGCACTTAGGCAATCAGGATATCAAAGTAAGAACATAAAAACTGAAATGCGCGACAATCTCCTCAAAGTACTTTCGAAAGGAGAACAGTTTTTTGAAGGAATAGAAGGATATGAAAATACGGTGTTACCGCAATTGCAATCAGCTGTTTTAAGTAAACACAATGTTTTGTTACTTGGGCTTCGGGGGCAAGCCAAAACACGTATGGCACGTATGATGGTGCAGTTGCTTGATGAGTATATTCCTGCTATAGATGGCACCGAACTTAATGACGACCCGTTTAATCCCATCTCATTTGAAGGCAACAGATTAATTGCCCTATTTGGTGAGGATACTCCTATAAAATGGATTCATCGTAACGAACGGTATACGGAAAACTTGCCACTCCTGATGTTTCGGTAGCCGACCTTATAGGAGATATAGATCCAATAAAAGCGGCTTCATTAAAATTATCCTATACCGATGAACGGATTATACATTATGGATTAATCCCGAGAAGTAATCGCGGTTTATTTGTAATAAACGAATTACCTGACTTACAACCCCGTATACAAGTTTCATTGTTTAATATTCTGCAAGAGGGTGATTTTCAGATAAGGGGCTTTAAGGTGCAATTGCCACTGGACATACAATTTATCTTTACAGCAAACCCTGAGGATTACACTAATCGAGGTAATATCATTACCCCTTTGAAGGATCGCATTGGTAGTCAGATTCTGACCCACTATCCAAAATCGATGGAGGTTGCAAAAAGAATTACAGAACAAGAAGCAAAAATATCGGAAGCTCAAAAAAGCACGGTGGTTGTACCTGATTTAATTAAAGAGCTTCTTGAACAAATTGCAATTGAAGCACGCAGCAGTGAATATGTAGATCAGAAGAGCGGTGTAAGTGCCCGCCTTACCATAGCAGCCTATGAGTGCTTGTATAGCATTGCCGAAAGGCGCATGTTAATAAACAAAGAAAAAACTGCAACTGCGCGCATCACCGATGTTTATGGTACGGTGCAGGCTATAAACGGAAAAATAGAACTTGTGTATGAGGGAGAACTCGAAGGGCTAAATTCAGTTGCCTATTCCCTGATTGGTAAAGCAATAAGACAACAATTTTTAAAATATTTTCCGAATCCCGAAAAATATAAAAAGAGCAAAAAACCTAATCCATATCAACCCATTATAGATTGGTTTGAAGCAGGTAATTCGGTTGACTTTTTAATGGATAGCTCGCAAACTGACTATGAAAAAAAAAATAAAAGCAGTAACAGGCCTTTTTAACACTACCAAGGAATTTATTTCGAATAGTAACAATGAAGCATTATTATTTCAAGAATTCCTTTTACATGGAATAGCCGAATTCTCCATGTTGAGTAAACGTTCACTAGAAAAACAATTTACATTTAAAGATATGTTGAGCGATATGCTCAACAGCCGGAACACTGACGAAGAATAACATCATCAAATCGCAGTGCATTGCTGATATCCGGCAAATTCTTGCAAAATCATAACTCTGGTAGCATAACATTTCTATACCTATGAAAAGAACTACTTTATTAGTTGGGATTGTTGCATTTACAGTTTATGCAACGTTAGCAGGTCTGTCCTACTTTTATTCAAACAACATAGCAGGACAGGTTTGTGCAATTATTAAAATTTTCTTCTTGTTTTTAATTCTCAAAGAAATTGTTTTAGAAAAAAACAGCTTCTATCGGGCTATGTTAATGGTTTCCATTTCTGTGTTTTTGATTGGACTGCTTTTTAAAGTTCAACATTGGCCAATGGCTGCCGAAATGATTACCGTTTCTCTTTTTTCAATATGCATTTTCGTTATTCCGTTTTATTTAAAGCGTAAAGAAAACCCGATGCCCCGTATATCTAAAACAGTTTTCGTCATTTCCTTTTTAGTTTCGATATTATTTAAGCTTTTACACTTTCCATTCAGCACCCATATTTCACTCATTAATGAAGTAATTTTTCTGGGAGGCATTGTTGCATTTATACTATCACCCCCAGGCACCGATGGTCAAAAAGAAAGCGGCTTGTTAAAATAAACTACTTTTTAGTGGTTAATCATTGTTTTAATATTAAGACGATGATGTTTCGAATACTTCTTCCTTTAAAAAAATGTAAGTAGTATACATAATTTTGTTGCAAAACCACGTTTATTCAATTTTGTTACATTTGCGCGCTTAATTATGAAACGCTTCTTCCAAATTATTTTACTCCTAACCCTATCGGTGGTTTTCCTAAGTGGTTGTTCTAAATTTAAAAAAATTCAGAAGAGTGCTGATATGGATAAGAAGTACGAAGCTGCAGTGGCCTATTATAATAATAAGGAATACTACAAAGCTTTAATGCTTATGGAAGAATTGGTTACTATATACAGGGGGAGTTCAAAAGGCGAAATGGCCCTTTATTACTTTGCTAAAAGTTATTATAAAACCGATGACCTTATAAGTGCAGCATATTATTTCGAGACATTTACCAAGACCTATGGCAATAGCCCTTTTGCCGAAGAGTGTGCCTACCTGATTGCCTATTGCAATTACCTTCAATCGCCCAAAAGCTCTCTCGACCAGGAAAGCAGCTATGAAGCCATCAGGCAATTTCAATTGTTTATTAATCACTATCCAAACAGCAGCTACATTAAAGAATGCAATGCGCATATTGATGAATTATATGCCAAGCTGGAAGAAAAAGAATTTAATAGTGCCCTAATGTATTATAAAATGCAGGATTACAAAGCCTCCATTGTAGCTTTAAGCAATATTATTAAAGACCATCCTCAAACAGCGAACAAACAGCAGTGTTTGTATTTAATAGCAAAATCTTCTTACATTTACGCCTTCAAAAGTATCGAGACTAAACAAAAGGAACGTTTTGAAGCAGCACTGGGAAATTGTAAACAGTATCTTGAAAATTTTCCTGATGGCAAAGAAAATGCTGAGGTAAAAGAATTGCTTGCCCGATCAGAAAAGTTCTTATTGAAATTAGCAGAACAAAAAAAAATTTAATAACATAAATAAAATGAGCGTACCAAATGAAATTATTACCAGAAACCTGGTAGATTTTGAAAAGAAAACCGCAAACCTGTACGAAAGCATTGCAATAATTGCAAAGCGCTCTAATCAGATATCGGCTAAAGTAAAAGAAGAGTTGAGCGAGAAATTAAACGAATTCCAATCGCATTCAGATAACCTAGAAGAAGTATTCGAAAATCGTGAGCAAATTGAGATTTCTAAATACTATGAGCGTCAACCAAAGGCAACTTTGGTTTCGTTGAGCGAATTTATGGATAACAAAATATATCATCGAAATCCGAGTAAGGAATCGTAATTTATCTTAAAAGAATGTTGAAACTGCTGAATAAATTTCAGCCGTTTTTTTTTGTCTAAGTATGAGTTTAAGTTTTTTTGGAATTGAATATTTATAACTTTGTAAAACCTTTAACCAGCATCTAATTCAAATGAAATATAGCGTATCAATAGAAATAGACCGTCCTATTGCCCAAGTAATTGCAGCTTTTGACAACCCAGAAAATTTAAGTAAGTGGATGCAGGGTTTACAAAGCATTGAGCATATAAGCGGCATTCCCGGGCAGTTGGGGGCTAAGTCAAAAATAAAATTTAAAACGGGCTCACGCGAAATTGAAATGATAGAAACCATCACTAACCGAAATCTTCCACATGAGTCTGCAAGCACCTATGAAGCCAAAGATGTTTTCAATATTGTTATCAATAAATTTGAAAAAATTACAGATAATAAAACCAGGCATATTACAGAACAGGAGTTTCAGTTGAAAGGGATGATGAAACTTATAGGCTGGCTAATGCCGGCTGCATTTAAAAAGCAATCGTTAAAACATCTTACCGATTTTATAAACTTTGTTGAATCAAACTGAGCCCGCTTAAAACCAATATAAACAGCAACACAACAACTTGGTAAAAAATAGCAAACACAATCACGATATGAAATTAAAATACTTTGCTTCGGTTCTTGTAACTATACTAGTATACGCTATTCCAACAAATGCTCAGCCTGGCGAATGGATATGGATGAATGGTACATCAAATTTGGCTGGAATGCCGGTACATGGAACTCAAGGCATACCAGCACCCGGCAATACTCCTGGTGCCGTGTATGAAGGTGCCTGGTGGACCGATACTGCCGGCAACTTTTGGCTTTATGGAGGACAGCATGATGGCTTTTTGAATGTATATGCTGATATGTGGAAATTTAATCCGGCCACAGCAGAGTGGACATGGATAAAAGGTCCCGGAGGGGCTTATGGAATATCTCCTGTATTTGGCACCAAGGGAGTAGCCAATGTAAACAATACACCGGGACTTCGCGCATGGGCACCTTCATGTTGGACAGATAAACAAAATCGTCTTTGGATGTTTGGCGGCAATGGTGCCAATGGTGGCGATCTTAATGACTTGTGGATGTATAATATTACAACAAATAACTGGACTTGGATGCATGGCCCTCAAAATGGTACCAATGGAAATTTCGGGGTGAAGGGAGTTCCATCACCAAACAACCTGCCACCTGCACGGCATGAATGCAGTGCTACCTGGGTTGATAGTACCGGTAACTTATGGCTATATGGCGGATACCTTAATTTTGGAGAAGGTGGCGACCTTTGGCAATATAATGTGGTTACCAATGAATGGACTTTTATGGCAGGGAGCACGCTTGCCGCTGTATTCCCAAATTGGGGCGCCAAATATATTGCTGCTGCTACTAATTACCCTGGTTGTCGCAATACCTATACCAGCTGGAAAGATGCTAATAATGGACTTTATATGTTTGGTGGAATGCACAATGATGCAGTAACCAATGATACCTACAACGATGTTTGGCTTTTTGATATAAATACGAATTTGTTTACATGGGTAGGCGGCACTTCAAATGTAATAACAACAGGTAATTATGGCGCTACCTGCGATCCTGATTTTAATAAAGTTCCTACTACACGTTTTGAAAACAGTTCTTCTACCGAAGATGCCTGCCACAATATGTGGATGTTTGGAGGTAACCACGGATTAGCGCAAACAGCTATATTAGGTGATTTCTGGCATTTTAATTCGAGTAATTATGAATGGACCTTGCTTAGTGGCGACACTACGTTACAGAGCAGCGGCTACAGTTATGGTATCAAAGGTGTTTCGTCACCAACCAACAAACCTCCGGCAAGGCAAGGCGCTTACGCATGGATGGATAAACAAAATAATTTTTGGCTGTTCGGTGGTACAAATTCCAGTTTTCAAATGCGAAATGATATTTGGAAATATCAGTTAGATACGGCTTGTATACAATACAATTTTAATTGCTCAACAGTACCTGCATTGCCTGTATGCGCATTTGAATCAAGTGACACTATTCTCTGCGAAAAATCTGCCATCGACTTTTTTGATTTAAGCAGTGGCAACCCTTCAACCTGGTCGTGGACTTTTACAGGTGCTGTGCCATCATCTTCTACCTTGCAAAATCCTTCCGGTATATATTATGCAACCTATGGATCTTTTCCGGTTACATTAGTTATAAGTAATGGTGCCGGAAGTGACTCTTTAACATTGGTAAGTTTTATATCTGTGGTTCCCAATCCACCAAAGCCAAATTTGACTTTTAATGGAACAGATCTTTGCAGTGACCCTGCGGTTGCATACCAGTGGTTTTATAACAACACACTAATTGCAAATGCTAACGGGCAGTGTTATACGCCAATGCAACTTGGCAACTACTATGTTATCATTACTGACACCAATGGTTGTCAAACCGCTAGCGATGTTTTCGCAGTAAATAATGTAAGCGAGAATAATGAACATCACATTCAGTTATTTCCAAATCCTGCAAATGATGCATTAACTGTGGATTGGAACATCATCTCGCAAGCAATAAATAACTTGTCTATAACAGATCAACAAGGAAGGGTTATTAAAAGCATCACAAGCAGCTCAAATGCAAATCGCCAAATAATTGATGTTTCAGATTTAGCTGTAGGGATGTATTATTTGCATTTGCAAACAAAAAGTTCGACCATTAATCGCAGGTTTATAAAACATCACTAGTCCATTAGCAACCCATGGTTTGTCGAACAGCGATGTAAACCTCTCCCCCGGCCCCTCTCCTTCAGGAGAGGGGAGAATACAATGAATTTCCTAAAATTACTTGCTCAATTTTAGCTTCGCCATTATTAACATAATGTATGTTAGTAAATTGGTCCTGCCCTATACTACATCAAAGACCTGAGCACATATTTTTGTTACCCTAGGAAAAAGTATGGCAAACGCAAAAAATATTTTGACATTCGACATTGAAGAATGGTTTCACATTTTAGACAGCCTTGATTCTATTCATCCCGATAAATGGAATTCACTCGAGAGCAGGATAGAAGGAAACATGGAAATTATCTTCCGCATTTTACAAGAGAACAACATGAAAGCTACCTTTTTTGTGGTTGGTTGGATTGCCGATAAATACCCACACCTAGTTAAAAAGATTTCTGCGTTAGGATTTGAGATAGGTTCTCATAGCGATCAGCACCAAATTATCTGGCATCAAAACAAACGCGAATTTGAAAATGATTTAATTTCATCGATAAGTAAACTAGAACAACTTTCGGGAAAAGCAATTACCATGTACCGAGCTCCTGGTTTCTCTCTTGTGCCATCGGTAAGTTGGGCTTTCGACATACTTGCAAAGTCTGGTATAAAGGTTGACAGCAGTGTGTCTTCCACTTGTTATGGTTATAATGATGGTAGCACTTTTACTAGTTTAACCAAACCTGCAAAAATTATTACCGATAATGCAGTTATTAAAGAATTGCCCATGAGCAGTTTTTCAATGTTTGGTAATAAGGTTGCTTATGCAGGTGGTGGATGGTTCAGGCTTATTCCCTCCTTGGTGCTTGAGCGATTATTTGCCAATTCAGATTATTCATTGTCTTACTTTCACCCACGTGAATTTGATAAAAATCACCCGGCAATTAATGACTTGCCCCTATTGCGAAAACTTTTATGCTATTATGGTGTAAAAAATTGCGAGCAAAAGTTAATTTACATTTTAAAGAAATATCAATTTACTGATATTACTGATGCAGTCAATACTATTGACTGGAACTCTTGCCCTCAAATAAATCTTACAAACAAACAAGTGTCTGCTCAGTTGGCATATTAGTACTCCAATTTTTTAATGAGCAATTGTAACCTTGCGGGAATATAACTTTCCTTTTGCTTCCAAATGTATGGTATAAATTCCTTCTGCAAATAATTTGGTTTCTATTAACGTGGCAACATCCGTCAACTTTTTGTTAGCTACCAATTTTCCCACATTATCAAACATTCGGACTTCGGTATTTTGCTGTATTAAGCCATCGGGCAAAACAATTTTTATCCAATCATTAGCCGGATTGGGTGTGATTTGAACTTGTTGTAACAAGTTGTTTTCGTATAGTCCAACATGAATTGTATATGCATCTGCAGCAGAAGCACAACCATTACTATCGGTAATAATCACATAATAGTTTCCATCCTGCGTAAACACATAATACGGCAAGGTACTTAACACTACTGTAGGATTAGAAACTTCATACCATGCATAGGAAACACCGGGCGAAGAATACAGGGTATCATTACTAAGTGTTATAGTTGGCTTGGGGGGATTTTGAAAACTTGTAATAAAACTGGAAAAGGTAACACTATCACAGCCTGCACCATTACAAGCAACTAATGTAACATTATAACTGCCATAGTTATTGAAACAAATACCTATTGGATTCTGCGCGGTGCTCGAACTTGGAGCTGCATTGGTAAACGTCCAACTCCACGAAGTAGGATTGTTTTGTGAAAGGTCGAAAAAATCGACACATTGTTTTTCACAAAAAAGCGTATCGGTACTCGATATATTTACGATTGGCAGAACCGAAACTGTAAATTGTACAGTATCGCTACTAATACAGCAACCGTTAACATTACATATAATGGAATAGAAAGAACCCGATTGATTGGGCAAATAATAACTTCCATTGCCCAATACCTGTACATTCCCAACCTGATACCAGGAGTTTGCAAATGCTCCGTTAGAGAAAATGGTATCGCCCGAAACAGTCAATGAAACCTGAGGAGGATTTGCAACAACGGTAATAAATCCAGGCATGAGCACCGTATCGCAACCAACATTATTACATACGATAAACTCAACATCATAGGTGCCGGCTGTATTATAACAAATCGAAGTGGGATTTGCGTTGTACGAAGTCGTAGTACTTGCTCCTGGAAAACTCCATGCATATAACGTGGGCGCGCCTAAAGCAGTACTTGTAAAATCAATGCATGCACCTTCGCAAATAGTAGTGTCACTGCTAAAAAAGGCAGCTATAGGTGGCTGATTGCCACAAGGTGCCGGAGGTGTATATTCCCATAAGTCGTTGCTTAGCGTTGAGAAATTATCATTCTCAAAGCCATGGCCCACATATGCTTTACAATCTACAACGAAGGCAATACCATGTTCACGGTTTCCACCCGGAAAGTTGGCTAATGCAGTCCATGAGTCCGCTACAGGGTCATATTGATAAAGTTGATTGGTACAAACTGAACCCCAATTATTAGAACCAATAACTACATATCCATAATCGCCCATGGTAAAGGTATTTGCCTCTGTTAAACCAAGGCCCGGTTTATTTGCTTTTTGAGTCCAATTATTAAGTAGCGTATCATACTCCCACCAATCATTTTTTCCAATTCCGATATTTGTAATTTCACCACCAAGACCCAAGTAGCCTTTTCCATTTATGGATAAGCCTGAAGCGTATATTTTTGCTGCTCCTCCAAAGTCAGCTTTCTGCGTCCATGCATTTGTACCGGGGTCATACGCCCAAAATATTTTTTGATAGCCGCTGCTCGTTCCAGTACCTACATAAAACTTTGAACCTATAGCCATACCAACACCACCAAAAAGACTACCCATTCCCATAGATGCTTTCGCAGTCCATGTATTTGCAACCGGATCAAACTCATATAAATCGTTAAACGTAGTTCCATTGTAACCTCCGCATAAATATCCCTTACTGCCTATTGATGCAGCCATTGCGCGGTAACGTCCTGTTCCGGGTACATTTGCCTTCTGTGTCCATGAATTCAAAATGGGATCATATTCCCATACATCGCTAAAAAATGTACTACTAAAATCGCCACCAGCACAAACATATCCTTTAGTACCTATAGAAAATGATGATGCTCCCATTCGCGCAATTCCGGGACAATTGGCCATTTGTAACCATGTATTCTGTGCATTTGAAGAGAGCACAATTGCGAAAAATAAAAATGTAATTCTGATTTTCATTGGCTTTAATTTTTTTATGTTTAAATGATTTAGGTGCGTTTCTTAATAAAGTAAGACCAAATGTATGAATTAATAAAAACAAACAACCTATTTTCTTATTTTAAATATTAAGCTGGGCTACAGTTGTTTATAGACGACTACTCTTTTGAAGCAATTGCCTTAGCTGGTTTAAGGGAGAATTGCTATCTAAAAAACTTTATACTCATACTATATGGAAAAGCACATGGAAATTAGTATGTATTAAAAAATATCTTAGACTAATACCCTTATCCATTAGGGTCATAAAGTCAACCATATGAATAAATAGAATTCTGAATGATTCATATTTGATGAGCACTTTTTGCAAAAAAGTGAATCCAATTCTTTCAATTAAATATGTTTGAATGATAGTAAAATTATCCTTTGGTTTCTTAAACGAAATATAAGCACGTTTCATTTGCAACCATTCATTTTTGTTAAACTATTGAAGACAGAAAAAAAGATTGCTGCTTATTCTTTACCTTGGCACAAAATTAATATCTTATTTAAATTCAGGTCTTCGCATGAAAAAAATTCTAATCGTTCCATTTGTTTTGTTCTCACTGTTAACTTTAAATGCACAAACGTTTGTAAAAATCATCAACAATAATATCCCTTTTGATTTTGCTTATTCGGGGGTTTATGCATTGCAAACTTCGCAAGGCGACTATATGCTGGCTACTACAGTTAATGATAGCGTTGGCAGCAACATCATGGTGATAAAACTTAACTCCACAGGTTCCATAATTTTGCACAACGAACTCTTACAACCTCTTTATCTTGAAAATGCTTCGAATGCAATGATAACGCAGGCAGGAGAACTTGTAATTGGAGGAGCCTTTAACGAACCAAATAAAATTTACGATGATGAATTATTATTAGCTAAAACAGATTTAAACGGCAATCAGGTTTTTATGAAAAACCTTACTTCGTCAGGAATTTGCTGTTGGGATTTTGCAACCGGAAATATTTTTGAAACAGCCAATAATAACTACATACTTGGTGGGATTGGCTTTGGCATATCCTCTATAATCGGATACGCACGCCTAACGGATAGTGCGGGCAATAATTTGAAAACATATTCGCTCGGCACTAGTCACAGGTTAGAAGCCATCATCGAAAATTCGGCAGGGGATATTATTATGGGTGGAAAAGATTTTAACCTCAATAGGGCGGTGCTTACCAAACGCGATGTCAATACAACATTCAAATGGTCAAAAACATATGATAAGGGCTTAGGAGGCTCCATAAAAAACACTTCCATTACGGATATTATTCCACTACCAACAGGATATTTGCTTGCTGCAAAATTCCCAAACCCCACCACAGGAAAAGATGATCTTTGGATATTGGAAACTGACTTGAATGGAGATACAGTTAAAACAGTTACATATGCTAACGAAGGCAATATATTTGGATTTAAGCCCACTTATAACGGTTATGCGTTAGCAGTTATTGATTCGAATACTACGAGTGGCTATGACTTTAAAATTATTTTTATTGATAATAATTACAACATCATTACACAACGCAATTACGGCACATTAAATACTGATGTACTTTATAGTTTTGAAAAATGCAGCGATGGCGGATTTATAATGAGTGGACTTACCTACGATAGCACCTTCATATATAATGCTCTTGTAATAAAAACTGATTCGCTGGGATGTGTTGCTCCGGCAGCAAGTTTTACGTGGAAACAGGCTAACCTGGCAAACACAGTAGCAGGCATTGATTTTACAAACACATCGCTCACTGGTATAATCGATACTGCTGCAACTTACTTATGGAATTTTGGCGACAATAGTTTTAGCAGCTTAAAAAACCCTCAACATATCTATGCTGCGCAAGGCACATACCCGGTATCGCTTACGATAACTACTGCCTGCGGCAGTAGCACTTTCCAAAAACTTGTAACAGCTACCTGCACCGGAACATTCAATTACTTTTCACATACTTCAATGTTGCTAACCGGTATCTTTAATGACCCCGACCCATCAGGCACTTCGTGGAGTTGGAATTTTGGAGATAATGGCACATCGTCCTTAAAAATCCAACACACGCTTATCTGAATGTGGGAACCTACTACGTTTGTTTAACCAAAACAAATACATGCGGTTCTTTTACGCTATGCGATTCGGTAAAAATTGAATGTCCCTCACCACTATTAAACATTGGCGCTAATCAAACGCTTTGCCAGGGGCAAAGTGTGTTGCTTGATGCCGGGAATCCGGGAATGAGCTATTTATGGAGTAATGGCGCTACTACCCAAACCATATCGGCAACTACTTCTGCTACGTATATAGTTACGGTTACTAATAGCTGTAACGGTTTTTCCACAGATTCCGCTACGATTAATTTTATCGCCCCGCCCCAGTTCAACTTTGGAAACGACTCCACCATTTGTATGAACGATACCCTAACTTTTAAAAATTCCCCACAGCCTGGATTTACGTATCAATGGTTTGTAAATAATAATCTGGTTGCTCAAGCAGACTCGCTTGTCTATAATTTTACTCAGCTAGGCAATTATACCATAAAAGTTATTGCTACTAATCAAAGTTGTATTGACAGTTCACAAATAAAAATCGAAGTCAATCCTATTGCTCAATGTACCGGCACTCCCCTAACCTATTGTACTCCTACATACACCACTGGCACCTCAGCAGGAGACTATATCAAACGTTTTGGTGTAAACACATTGCTAAATATAACAGGCAGTCAGGGAGGACCTGCATACAATGATTACACTAACCTACAAACTAACATTACAGGAAACGTTTCATATACATGGACATTTGAATTCAACACTGTCAATAGTATGCTTTCGAAAATGTGGGTAGACTTTAATATGGATGGAACATTTGACGAACCTGCAGAAAGAATATATATGCAAGCAGTGAATAGCGGAATTACTACTACTAATTTTTCTATTCCTTCAACAAAATTTTATGGTGGACTTACCCGCTTACGATTGGTGTGTGCTGATGTTGCCAGCTATAATCTCTTACAGCCCTGCAGCACATACGATCATGGCGAAACAGAAGACTATACGCTTAACCTTATTAATCCAACCAATGCTCCTATTGCTGATTTTTTAGCCAGCGATTCAACCATTAAACTTAATGAGTCTGTTACCTTCACAAATTTGGCATCAAATAATGCTACTACATTTAATTGGATATTTACCGGTGCGAGTCCGGCAACAAGTACCGCTGCAAATCCTGCAAATATTACTTATGCGACACCGGGCTGTTTTGAAGTATCCCTCGTGGCAAGCAATAGTAATGGTAGCGATTCGGAGATAAAAACATGTTTTATTGATGTAGCTAACAGCATTGCTATAAACGAAACTAACATTAACGATTTAATCATACTTAATGAAAATAACGATGGAGATTTTTATATAGATAACAAAAGCAACAGGCTATTAACTTTTATTGTATATGATGATTTGGGAAGAATAGTGTTTACAAAAACTTCGGCAGATCAAAAAATAAAAATAAGCTTAACGAATTTGCAACAAGGTTTGTACATAATAAAAGCGAGTTCTGAAAAGGAAACGAAAATTGCCAAAGTGATAATTTCAAAATAAAGCCAAAAATTTGCAGGTTATTATTTTAAAATTTCAACCTAATTTAAATTCAGTTCTCAACAACCGCATAGTCGAGTGAATGTTCACTTGGCCATATACGCTGCTCTCTTGCGCAATGCTGCATATTTACCCATTTATATAAATTTCCATTCTACCATTGCCATTAACCCTATCAATGGAATTAAAATAGCTGCTTTTTTCTTTATGATACTATATAACCTGGCAACAATATCACCTTAAAAAAAAGAAACTATGTTATGTTATGGTAAGTATATACGTTGGCTTGGCTTTGGTGCTTGTGAATAGAATGAAAGCATTAAAAATACTTTCTTATATTTACTTACACATGCGGTTCGGAACATGTCGGAGAGCTTATTATTCTTAAATGAAATCGCACACCTTTTGAGATTGGCTGCATTCCTAAAAAAAGAATTTAATTATATCCTCCCCTTCTCCCAATGGGTTCTGCGTTGGCCTGCGGCTAAGCAGTTATCGAGCACTTTATCTACTTTTTCCAAATCAAGATTTTCGTGATAGTCCTCCCCTATTTGCATCATAGGGGCGGTGCCACAGCTTGCAAGGCATTCAACTGTTTTAAGTGTAAACATGCCATCGGGTGTGGTTTCGCCCTCTTTTATATTTAATTTTTTTTCAATGTATCTAACAATATCCTCGGCACCCATAAGCCAGCAGGGTCCTGTGCGGCACACTTCTATCAGGCATTTGCCCACAGGCTTCAGATTGAACATGCTGTAAAAGGAAGCAACCTCGTACACTTCGATGGGTTGAATTTTTAATAAACCCGCTACGTAATCCATGGTTTCGGGGCTCAACCAACCATCACATTCGGCCTGAGCAATATGTAGTACTGGTATTATGGCCGACTTTTGTTTACCCGCAGGGTATCGCGACTTAATTTTTTCTACTAATACCAATGCCTGATCTGAAAACAATTGTTTACTCATTTTGTACAGTGATAATTAATTATGGGACTTTTCTCCAAGTAATTTTTGATTGCTAATATCCATTTTCAATTGCTTTAATGAATTGTAATGATTTTGTGCAATAACCGAATTGCGGCTTATTTTTCGTGGCCCTTCAATTTTCCAATCGTTCATATTTTTTTTATCAAAACGACAGGTGTTACATATCCAACCGGTTTTTCCATTTTCATCATCTTCAATTTCGCCATAGGTATCTTTTCGCCCTGTAACACGAAGCACCTCATTACTGCTAGCCCACAGCGTAACCTTACCACAACACTTATCGCAATCGCGATGCGCATCTATCGGCTTGGTAAACCACACACGGCTTTTAAAACGGAACGTTTTATCGGTAAGAGCACCAACAGGACACACATCAATCATATTGCCACTCATTTCATTATCGATGGCATTTTGTATATAGGTAGATATTTCGGCAACATCGCCACGATTGATTACGCCATGCACACGACCCGGGCACAGTTGATCGGCCACCTTTACACATCGGTAGCATAGAATACAGCGATTCATGTGCAACTTGATTTTGTCGCCTATGTCAATCATGGGAAAGGTTCTGCGTTTAAATTCGTATCGTGTGCCTTCTTTTCCATGTTCATATCCCAAATCCTGCAAGTGACATTCGCCTGCCTGATCGCACACCGGACAATCGAGCGGATGATTGATTAATAAAAACTCAACTACACCGGCACGTGCTTCAAGTACTTCGGGCGAAGTTATGTTTTGCACTTCCATTCCATCCATAACTGCAGTGCGGCACGAGGCTACTGGCTTTGGCATTGGGCGTGGATCCTTCTCGCTACCTTTGGTTACTTTTACTATGCAGGTGCGGCAATAGCCTCCACTTGTTTTTAATTTGCTGTAGTAACACATAGCAGGAGGCACAATTTCGCCACCTATCATGCGTGCAGCATTGAGTATCGTAGTCCCATCGGGAACTTCTATTGTGTGGCCATCAATGGTAACCTTTGCCATATACTTAAGATGATTTGCGTGCGAAAATAGAAATAATTTTCTCCAAATAAATGCAACCTGCATTTGATATCAACATATCTACAATATTTATCATTTTATAGCAGCCTTGCTTTTTTGCAATTTCAGTTTGTTGTTTAAATTCCCGACAATTGAGGCGTGAAATAAAACAAGCCAATATTTTTGAGAACTTATTAATTTTGCCGCCTCGGCTTTATAATCGACTATGCAATTAGTACCAATAGATTTTGACCCATTTGATGATGGCAGTAATGACAAATTACAAAGCCATGTTACTACTTCGGTGCAACGGGAAATATTCGCCAATGTGGCCTTTGGCGATGATGCCGCCAATTGCAGTTACAATGAATCGGTTACACTGCGTATAGAAGGACCATTTAACGAAAATTGCCTTCAGGATGCCATTACTTTTGTTATTAAATCGCACGAATCGCTTCGCACCACCTTTTCCAATGAAGGCGATATGATGCTGGTACACCCTTTTACATCTTTTGAACTTGCCATAATAGACCTTACTGCCTACACCGCTTATGAGCAAGAAATGCAGCTTAAAGAAATTACACATGGAGAAGTTACTGCGCCCTTTGATTTATTAGATGGACCCTTGCATGATTTTAAACTCATACGCAATTCTGAAACGCTAAATCATCTGATTATTACAGCTCATCATATTATTTGCGATGGATGGAGCATAAGCGTATTGATAGCAGATATATGCAGTGTGTATAATCAATTACTTAACGGACAAGCGCCTTACTTAAAAGAAGTAAATAAGTATAGCGAGTATATAGATCACGAACTTAAATTTGAAGCATCAACAGATTATAAAACCACATTAAATTTCTGGAAAAATATTTTTAAAGATTCTGAATTTGATTTTGAGTTAAACATCGATAAACTAAGGCCATCGTTACGCACTTACAATGCGCAACGTATAGATGTAGCGATGCCTGCAGCATTGGTGCAGCAAATTCGTGAAGCAGCTAAAAATGCACAGTGCAGTTTTGTAAATTACATGATAGCCTCTTTCGAAATTTTCCTTAGTAAACTTACCGGAAAATCAGACGTATCACTTGGCCTACCTGCTGCAGGGCAAAGTGTTACAGGCATGTATCACCTGGTTGGACATTGTGTGAATTTATTACCACTTCGCTCTAAAATTAACAGCAAAAATACGTTTGGCGAATATGTTGCTGTGCGTAAAAAGGAATTGCTCGATTGTTTCGATCATCAACAATTTACCTTTGGAACCCTTGTTCGCGAAATGAATATTCCTCGCGATGCGAGTAGAATTCCTGTGGTGCCTGTTGCCTTCAATATCGATTGGGGCATTACCGAAGGATTAAACTTTCATAATTGCAAAACTTCGTTTTCAAGTAATCCACGGTTTTATGAAAACTTCGAATGGTTTGTAAATATTACTGACTGCGATGGCATCTTAACGCTGGAAAGCAACTATAATACTGACTTGTTTGATGCCGATATCATGCGTGATCATATTGATGCCTATTTCCATTTACTTAGTTTGCTCACTGCTAATGCAGATATCAGGCTCGATATGGTACAGCTTATCACTCCTGTACAAGAAAGGCAATTCGATTTATGGAATGATACATTCCATGAGTTTGATACCAACCTGACACTACCGCGCTGGTTTGAAAAAATTGCCGATACCTTTCCTGAAAACATTGCTATACAATCAAAAAAGGAGACAATTACCTATCTTACACTTAATGCTCAGGCAAATCAACTTGCGCATATGTTGATGGCAAAAGGCGTAAACCCCGGTGATGTAGTGGCATGTTGCATGCATCGTTCTTTTGATTTGATTACTGCTTTTATTGCTATACAAAAATGTGGTGCTGCATACATTCCTATTGACCCCGAATACCCTGCTGATCGGATAAATGCAATGCTGCATGATTCGCAATCTAATTTTCTCGTTACCGAGACATCGATAAAAGAGAAATTTGCTTTTACAACAACATATATCGTCATAGTAGACAAAGGCTGGCAACATGGTTGTCAGGCCTCGGCTATCAACCCGGCTGCGTTAATCAACTCTGCACACAATGCCTATATACGCTATACATCAGGAAGCACAGGCAAACCTAAAGGAGTAGTTATACAGCAGGTTTCTATTGTCAACCTTATTAATTCATTTTTAAGAATTACTGGTCTCAAAGCAGGCGATACCTCCATTGCACTTACAACAGTTTCATTCGATATAAGCGAACTTGAAATACACTTACCACTGGTATGTGGAGCTACCATGTATTTGTGCTCGCGCGAAGAAAGCATGGACCCTGTAAACCTGTCAGATATAATAACAAAATATAAGCCTGCATTAATGCAGGCAACTCCTGCAACCTGGCGTAGTATGATGGATGCCGGATGGGCCGGAAGTAATTCTCTAACCATTTTATGTGGTGGCGAGGCACTACCGGTTGACCTTGCAACCTTTCTATCGCAAAAGTGTGGGCGCCTTATCAATGTTTACGGCCCTACCGAAACCACTGTGTGGAGCGCGTTTTATGAAATAGCGCCTTTGCGTGGCAACGAGAGTGCACCTGTGCGCATTGGCAAAGGAATTGACAACACACTGATTTATGTGCTTGATGCTAACATGAAGCGTGTACCGGTTGGTGTTGAAGGCGAAATATATATTGGAGGTATTGGTGTTGGAGGTGGATACTATAAGCAACCTGCACTTACTGCCGAAAGATTCATAGCAGATCCATTTGACTTTAGCGGTCTTACATTAATATACAAAACCGGAGATAAAGGCAAGTACGACTCTTCGGGCAACTTGATATATACTGGGCGTGCCGACTTTCAGGTAAAAGTTCGTGGTTACCGTATTGAGCCAGGCGAAATAGAAACCCTCTTAAGTGCGCATCCTGACGTGAGCCAAAGCGTTGTTATTGCTCGCAAAGATGCCCTTGGCCAAAATAATCTCTATGCGTACGTGACCCCCAAACTAAACCTAGCAGTATCAAATGAAAACACTTCTCATTCCATTGATTCATTACTTAGTTACTATACTAGTGAGCATAAAAATACAGCTAGGCTCAATCAAATTCGCGAATTACAAAAACAATCGTTTGTTACTGTGCGGCATTATTTGCGCTTACTCAAAAAGCCTCGCATCTGTGTCATAGGCAATGGTCATGAATGGCTTTATAGCAAGCTAAAAAATGAAATCTCATCTTATGCTGGTTTCGTTTTTGACTCATTGCCCGAAAGCTATTCGGAATTCAATGCAGAAAGTGCCGTTCCATTTAATGTGCGGCAATTTGATACTACCGCAATGGCCGAGATTAATGAAAAATATGACCTTGTAATTTTAGATAGTATAACATCATTGTTAGAAAGCGAAGACAAACTGATATACCTTCTTCAAACCATGTCGGGTTTGCTTGCCAATGATGGAGCTATGCTTATACTTAACATAAAAAGCAATTCGCTTTCGAAACTAGGTAATTTTTTTGGAAGCATCGAAAAAAGCACCATAGATGCTACATTAAGTTCAGTTAAAAAACAAATTGAGATAGATGAGCAAAACAATTCGTTGCTGCAGTTGGATAGTGAATGGTTTGAATTAAATCGTGAAAAATTCGGAATTGTTGGCCATGTGGAATGCCATGCTAACTTTAATGCAATCCCTGCAGTTTCAAAATATTATTTTCATGCATGGCTTGATAACTCCACTTCTAAAAGCGATGTAACGTTGCGCGAACTAAATTATCGTAAAGACATACTAAACAAGACACGCATAAACTTATTGCTTTCGCAGTTCATCACTGAAATAAAGATAATGCGCGATATTCCCTGCGATGCGGTAATGAAAGAATGTGAAGCTCGCAACCTTGCCGAACTAGCAAACGAAAAAAGCCTTTTAAAAGATTTAAAAAAGCTATATCAGAAAACCGAAGAAGCAGTAAGCTACGAAGAGTTGAAACGCCTGGCTGATTCACGCGAATATTTTTTGAAAATAAATTTCGACTCAAAACAAGAGTCAGCTAAATTTGATGCAGTCTTTATACCTTTTTCCAATTTACAAAATGGCAAACACTATTCGCTTCCCCTAGCCTCATCAACTAAAAAAGTATTAACCAACAAATCGGTTAAGCAAAGTTCAACAGCCAAAGTTGATATGCTTAAGAAGTACCTTGAAGCCAGGCTCCCTGCGTATATGATGCCGGCAGGCTACATGTGGTTAAACGAATTTAAGCTTACACCTGCAGGAAAAATAGATCGCAAATCGCTACCGGAAATAAAAGCTATAAAGTCCGAAACACGTGATGAAAAACCAAAAACGAATACAGAGCAAAAAATTGCAGCTATATGGAGTGAACTATTAAAATTATCGAAAGTAAACCGCAATGATAATTTTTTTGATCTTGGTGGACACTCGCTCATGGCTGTTAAACTGATGATTGAAATAGAAAAGTCGACAGGAAAGCGACTACCGTTGGCAATTTTATTTACCCACCCAACCATCGAGTTACTGGCAAATGTTATTGACAATGTTGTTTCAATTGAAAAACCCAACGCGCCCGAAGAAGATGTATGGCGCAGCCTTACCGCAATTCGTGAAACAGGCAATCGCCCTGCCATGTTTTTTGCACACGGAGTAAGCGGTAATGTTTTTAAATACTATGCACTTGGCAAATTGCTGGATGATGAAATTCCAGTTTATGGTTTACAAGCTAAAGGGTTAAATGGAATTGATAAACCATTTTACGATATTATCGAAATGGCAAAATACCATATTGCAGAAATATTAAAAGTACAACCATCGGGCCCGTATTATATTGGTGGAGGAAGTTTTGGCGCAGCCCTTGCTTACGAAATTGCACAGCAACTTACAGCGATGAATAAAGCCGTTGGTTTGGTTGCATTGTTTGATGCCGAGGCAGCTACCAAAACCGAATTCATGGCACCTGTTCAAAAACAAGTGGCCGAATTATTTATACGAAGCAAACGGGCTATCAATAGACTAAAAGCCATTAGCCAAAATTCGTTGAGTGACAATATCAGTTACCTTAAAAACAAAATGATCTTGCAACCTGACGAACGAAAAGAATTAGACGAATTACTTGACAAAAACGAAATACAAGAAAAGTTTGGTGCCGATAGTGCTTCTTACTTTAATGAATTAGAAGATGCATGTTACATAGCCTTAAAAAATTACAAACTCCAACCGTATGAAGGTAAGGTCGTTTTATTTCGCGCTATTGATGGATTTTATGGAATTGATTACGATCAGGATTTAGGATGGGGAAAATATGCGCAGGGTGGGTGCAAAGTTGACATGGTTGAAGGAGGGCATAATAGCATTTTCGAATATCCTTATGTAGCAGGCCTAGCCAAAGCACTTCAAAAATCTATTGATGATTATAAAAAGTAATTTTTGTCTGCTTGAAAAATTCCAATTCGGCTTTCTTCTATAATTCAACACAGGCATTACCCCGCCTCGAAAATGATTTAATGCCTTACCACATAGAAGGGAAAACTGCATTAGCAATTTTTAAAATTAAAGACTTACAACTAGTACCCGAAAATTTAACAGGACATTTATCAAATAATGAAAAGGAGCGCATGTTGCGTTTTCGTAAAGTTGAAGATCGCAGCAGATTTGTTTATGCTCATAATTTAAAACGATTGTTGCTTGCTTCTGTACTAAATTTAAGTCCAGCAGATTTGCAGTTTGACTTTACACCCAATAATAAGCCTCTTTTGTTAAATGCAAAATTGCATTTTAACTTATCGCATTCGCATGATACCGTTTGTGTAGCCATTAATTCGCATCAGGAAGTTGGTATTGATGTTGAACAAGTAAGAGAATCTTTTGACTTTACTGACTTTATACAAAAGAACTATCATGTAGATGAAATAGAAATTATTGAACAGGAAAAAGCCCCATTCTCAATTGAGCAGTTTTTTAAATTTTGGAGTCGAAAAGAATCATTACTAAAAGCTACCGGACTTGGAGTTTTTTCTGGCTTAAACTTATTAAACATGACTGATGGAATTAAGCAATTCCATGCGGATAAAATAACCGGGACACTATACCATATAAACTCCATGCGCCTGTGGTCTTGCTGGCTTAGTGTTTGTCATCCAACTAACACTCCCATCCACTATCTGGATGCTAATGTTTGGCTGGAAAAAGAATTATCAAAACTATGAGTGAAAAAATAAACATGTGGTCAGGGCCACGCAATATCTCAACTGCGCTCATGTATTCGTTTGCTCAACGGACAGATACTCTGGTGGTAGATGAACCTTTATATGCATTTTACCTTCATACAACAGGTTTGCAACATCCCGGCTGCGAAGAAGTGTTGAAATCGCAATCCACAGATGGAAACCAAGTAGTTGATCAAATACTTCATCCGGCAAGCGATAAACCGTATGTGATATTTAAGCAAATGAGCCATCATTTGCTTCATCTCGATTTGAGTTTTTTACTATCATGCAAAAATTTTCTTTTGCTCAGGCATCCAGCACGAGTAATTAATTCATACATAAAAAATATTGCAAACGTATCGGAAGATGATTTGGGGTTTAATTCCTTGGTTAAAATCTTTGACTATTTAAAAGAAAATAAGCAACCGTTAATAACAATTGACTCTGACACGCTGATAAAAAATCCTGAACAGGCACTAACTATCCTGTGCAATAAATTGCAAATTCCTTTTGATAAAAACATGCTGCACTGGAAGGCTGGAACAAGGCCGGAAGATGGCGTTTGGGCAAAACATTGGTACGAAAATGTACATCAATCAACAGGGTTACACTATGCTGAAACACCTATACCTAAACTCGAAAAAAAATACGTACCACTTCTTGAAAAGTGCTTGCACGATTATTATTTATTAAAATCTAATGCCATTGAAATATGAAACAAAAATTTAATCCAAAAAATGAGAACATAAAAATATTTGTCGGTAATAAATTATATGAACGTAATGAGGCCCGGGTGTCTGTATACGATAGCAGTGTGCAAGGAGGAGATGCCGTATGGGAGGGCTTGCGGGTATATGATGGCAAAATATTTCAGCTACAAATGCACTTAAACAGGTTGAAGGCATCAGCACATGCACTTATGTTTGAAAATATTCCTTCCGAAGAATTTATCCGCCAAGCAATTAATGACACATTGGTTGCAAACCAAATGCATTCGGATACCCACATACGTTTAACGCTTACACGAGGAGAAAAGATAACCTCCGGCATGGATCCAAGATTAAACCAAAAAGGATGTACACTCATCGTGCTGGCCGAATGGAAATCACCGGTTTACGATAATCAAACCGGAGTATCGCTATTTACTTCATCTATCAGAAGAAACAATCCTAATTTTCTGGATAGTAAAATACACCACAACAATCTGCTAAATAATGTACTTGCTAAAATACAAGCCAACCTTGCTGGCGCAGATGATGGATTGATGCTTGATCATCATGGATTCGTGGCTGAAACAAATGCGTGTAATATTTTTATGCTTAGCGAAGGTAAATTATTTACACCAACAGCCGACAGTTGCCTGCATGGAATAACCCGAAAAACCATTCTCGATATTTGCAAAAAAACAGGAATTGAAGTGGTAGAAAAAAATATTTCACTGGTTGAATTTTATAATGCCGACTTTGCGTTTACCACCGGAACTATGGGCGAGTTAACACCGGTAAACAAAATAGATGGTCGAATTATTTCGCAAAAAGCGCAAGCGCTTTTCGACACATTATTAAACGAGTTTAAGAACCTCACCTTTACCGCTTCGGAGAAGATATATTAATTACTTCACCGCAAGTACAACTTTAGGCTTGCATAACTATGCTTGATGGCTTACCTTTGCCATGCTAAAAAAATGGGGCCGACAGGTTTCGACAGCGGGATTTACCGGCTGGCAAGCATGCAGTGTATTGCAGGAGTGACACTTTAATCCTAACCTTCAAAAACTTCAAATGGCGAAACAACTTTCGCTCTTGCCGCTTAATCAGAGATTAATCAGCAATGTCCTTCACGGTGCTCCTCCTTACTGCGCTGTGTCTGGGCATCATCAATGTGAGGATAGCTTTGCTCCGTTTCGAAGCAAAGTGAAATAAAGAAACTTAAGCAGTCTATTGGAGTGCACACTATCCCAGGGCTGACGAAAATCAATAGCGTGCTAAGCATGTAGAAAACCTTCGGGTAACTTGTTTGGACGTGGGTTCAAATCCCACCGGCTCCACTTATTATAAGGTAAGTTAACCTTATTACCTTCGGAAGAAATTAAAATTTTCTCCTTTGAAAAGTGCCACATCCTTTTTTGGCTAGACTTAGAATCTGCTATAACGATTCTATTTCAATACCCTCCGCACATTTAAAATGCCCTTTAGGGCATTGTTTATAACCGTGAATGCCACAAGGTCTACATTCAGGTTTTATGGTTGCTTCAACAATTCGCGAACTAGTACTTAAGGGGCCAAAACCAAATGCAGGAATGGTACTGCAAAAAAATGCAGTTACTGGTGCATTCATGCTGCTTGCTATATGCAGGGGTGCCGAATCGTTTACATAGCACATGGTGGCACCTTGCATTAATGCTGCAGACTGCAACAGCGATAACTTACCTGCTAAATTTACAATGTTTACATTTTCTGATTGCTTACGAATACTCTCGCAAGCTTCAAAATCGGTGGGTGCGCCTAACAGATAAATTGTGCCGGATTTAATTTTATTGCAAAGCATAACCCACTTAGGAAGCGGCAACTGCTTGGTAAACCAAACCGATGTTGGCGCCATGCAACAATACTCCTGAGTTTGGTATTGACTAATAAATGCAAAATCATCTGCCGATGGATAAAGCTTCGGTTTCGAAGCCTCATCATCTGTAAAGTGTGCAATCAACATTTGATTTCGCTGCGTTTCGTGCAAACCATTATATAAACTGTGTTTTACCTTTCTGGTAAAAAATATCGACAGGGGATTTTTATCAAAACCAACCTTTTCCTTTGCTCCTGACATTGCGCATATTAATCCGGAACTTGCAAAGCGATGTGCATTAATAATGGTATCATACTTTTGCCTTCTGATTAATAAGATCAGAGACAATAGATTTTTGATTTTATTTTGTTTTTTATCCCAAAACCAAACCCGATGTATATGCGGATGGCTTGAAAGCAAAGATTCATTCCCTTTTCTTACGAGAAAATCAATTTTACAATCAGGATAACAGGAGTGCAGTTTTTCTACTAATGCAGTAGCTAATATAACGTCTCCAATAAAAGCTGTTTGTACTAATAAAATTTTTCGGGGACTATTCATATTAAATCGAATGACGAAAGTATTAAAAAAACAGCACGAATATTTAATCATTGATGGATTGAACCAATATTTTTTAGCAATAATTTAGGTAACAGCCTGAGTTTGACTTACGTTAATTAAAAAAATAAAGTCACCTTTGCACAACAAATTACCAATGCTTCGACACCAGTTTTTACAATCGCTAGCGCAAACATCGCCATCGCCACTGATGCTTGAAATAAGCCATGCTTCGGGGTGTACACTTACCGATACAAATGGCAAGGAGTATCTTGATATGATTTCGGGGATAAGCGTAAGCAATGTAGGACATCGTCATCCTAAAATTATTGAGGCTATACATAAGCAATGCGAATTGTACCTTCACCTGATGGTTTATGGTGAGTATGTACAATCGCCACAAGTACTATTGGCTGAGGCGTCGACAGAAGTATTACCTAACACACTTAACACTTGCTATTTTACAAACAGCGGCACTGAAGCAATTGAGGGATCAATGAAACTGGCCAAAAGGGTAACTGGAAAACCGCGCTTTGCAGCTTTCTACCGATCCTATCATGGCCATACGCAAGGAGCTATGAGCCTTATGGGCAGTGAATATTTTACGGCAAGCTATGCTCCGCTCCTACCCTGTATTGACTTTTTACACTTTAACAAGCAAGAAGAGATCAGGAAAATAACGTCTGACACAGCAGCAATTTTCATAGAACTAGTAAAGGCAGAAAACGGATGCATACCTATTGACCCGAATTTTTTGGCAGCCATTATTAAAAAATGTAAAGACACTGGCACACTAATAATTCTTGACGAAAATCAAACCGGCTTTGGACGCACAGGAAGTTTATTTGCTTTTCAACAATTCGATTTTGTTCCGGACATACTCGTCTTAGGCAAAGGCATGGGTGGTGGTATGCCCATAGGTGCATTTATTGCAAACCATGAACACATGATGCAACTAAGCCACAATCCGGTGTTGGGTCATATTACTACCTTTGGAGGGCATCCGGTTTGTTGTGCTGCTGCCCTAGCCAATTTGCAATTAATTGCAAATGAAATAAACCTTAACGAGATTAAACTTAAGGAAGCATTGATATGCGAGCAACTCAAGCATCCATTAATAAAAGCGGTGCATGGCCTCGGATTATTACTTGCTATAGAATTCGAAAGTGAACAGATAAATCAACAAATCATAAAACATTGCATAGAGCAAGGCGTAATTACAGACTGGTTTCTATTCGCCCCAAATATGCTAAGGTTAGCGCCTCCGCTAACTTGCACCAATGATAATATTACCTATACTTGCCGCACCATAATTAACAGTTGTAATAAAATATTAATCTAAATATAATGACAGTACTAATAGTTGAGGATGAACGAAGCCTCTCGCACGAATTAGAAATTTATCTTACCAAGCACAGTTATAATTGCGATGTAGCGTTTAATGGAAAAACAGCTACTGAAAAAATCTTTGTCAATAATTATGACTTCGTGCTACTTGATGTTAACCTTCCCGATATTAATGGCTTTGAAATTTTAAAAGAATGTAAAAAACAAAATGTGGAAAGCGCCATCATTATGCTTACAGCCCGCGGAGAAGTAAATGATAAAATAATGGGGCTTGAGTTGGGTGCTGACGATTATCTTGCCAAACCGTTTTCATTGCCAGAATTAAATGCACGCATGCAGGCTATACTGCGCAGAAAACATGGTTTAAAAAACATCGTTATCAAGATTAACGAATTTGATATGGATGTACAAAACAGAACCGTAACTGCCAATGGCAACCTAGTTAACTTAACCAAGAAAGAATTTGACCTGTTGCACTATCTTACCCTAAATAAAAACAGAGTACTTACTCGTGTGCAACTTACAGAACATATATGGGGCGATGTTATGGAAGATGATTATGATAGTAATTACATCGATGTTCATATAAAAAATTTACGTAAAAAACTGGCAGGTAGTGGCAATGCCGATTTTATTGAAACCGTTCGCGGTATTGGCTATCGTGTAAACCTGCAAGAGTAATTTCAATTCCAATTATAAGTTTTAACCTTATGCGCTTACAGCTCAAATTTGCAATATACAATGCATTAATCAAGCTGGCTATACTAGGCGTGCTTGCAATTGTTTTACCTCCTTTGATAGAAACCATCAGCTATCATTACATCGATCGTCAATTGGACGTGCATTATGAAAAACTTATGCGCGTAATAAATAAAGGAGGACTACAACAGATAATTGAAGAAGACTGCAGCTACGATGATTATAACATCCTGAAACAAGAGTTTGTAGAAGTGCACTCACTTGAAAATTCGAGTCGGCCGCTTAACACCAAAACATTTAAAACCGAAGAGTGGGATGTGGAAGGTGACAAACTTTTGTACCGTGTAATACATACCGAGTTTATTTACGACAACCAACTCTATGAATTAAATATAGGAGAAAGCATTGAGGGTATAACCGAATTAAAAAACGCGTTTATGAAGTACGGATTACCTTTTTTTAGCATCTTTTTGGTAATTACTTTTTTTATAGACTTAGGCTTTGTAACTCTGGTAATGCGGCCATTTAATAAAATTGTTACTAAATTTAAAAATGCCAACGACCCATTAAAATATGAGCCAAAACCCATTAAAACCAGCACTTTTGAGTTTGGCTACATGGATCATACTTTTGAAGAGCTTATGCTCGATATTAAAAAGGCATTCAACAATGAAAAAGAATTTATAGGCAATGTATCGCACGAATTACTTACTCCACTATCCATCATGCAAAATCGATTTGAAAATATTTTGGCAGAAGGAAAAGCTGATGATGAAACTGCGGTAAAAATTTACGAATCGCAGAAAACAATAAGCCGGCTTACCAAAATAATCCGTGCCTTACTTATGATATCAAAAATAGAAAATGCACAATACCTCCGCAACGAAACGGTAGATGTAAAACAAACAGTTGAAGAGGTAATAGGTGAACTGGAAGAACGCCTCGACCAAAAACAACTGACGATACAACTTGACCTTAAGCCCTATGCTATTGAAAAAGGCAATCATGCATTATTGCATACAATGCTGTACAATATTGTAAATAATGCAATAAAATACAATAAAGAAAAAGGATCAATTACCATTATCCTAAGCGATAGACATCTAACTATTTCTGACTCAGGTAAAGGAATAGAAAAAGAAAAACTACCTCTGATATTTGATCGATTTAAACGCTTCAACACCAATGAATCCAATAGCTTTGGACTTGGATTAAGCATTGTAAAAACTATTGCACATTTTCATGACATTCAAATAAGTGTTGAATCAAAGGAAAATGAGGGTACACAATTCATGCTTACATTGCCCAACTAAAAAGCTACTTTTGCAATCTTTCAATATTCTTACTTATGAGTTCAGTTTCTATTCCAAGCGGTACCCGCGATTTTTCGCCTGTTGAATTACGCAGACGCAACTATATTTTTGATATAATTAAGCAAGCATTTGTCAGGTTTGGTTACTCGCCCATAGAAACACCGGCCATGGAAAATCTTATTACGCTAACCGGAAAGTATGGCGATGAGGGCGATCAATTGTTGTACAAAATATTAAACTCACGTATACATGAATCAAAAGACAAAGAAAAACTGCAAGCAGAATTTAATCGCTCCTTAGCAGCTTCTACCAATAGTAGCGTACTAACTGAACGCGCTTTACGATATGACTTAACTGTTCCATTTGCGCGTTATGTGGTAATGCATCGTAATGAGATAACCTTACCTTTTAAGCGAAGTCAGATACAGCCTGTATGGCGCGCTGATAAGCCTCAAAAAGGACGCTATCGTGAATTTTTCCAATGCGATGCTGATGTTATTGGAAGCAAATCTCTTTGGAACGAAATTGAACTTATTAAGTTGATTGATTATATTTTTACAAAAATCAACCTTGGCGTATGTATAAAATTAAACAATCGCAAAATACTATCAGCGCTCGCACTAATGTGCGATGCAGAAAACAAAGTAATCGATCTTACGGTAGCTATAGATAAGCTTGAAAAAATTGGTATGGATAAAGTACTAGAAGAGTTGCAGTGTAAAGGGTTTTCGACAACTGCCATCGAAAAACTGCTTCCAATATTAAACCTGACTGGCAGCAACGAAGAAAAAATAAACACATTAAAAGTTACTCTTGCAAACTATGAATTGGGAGTAGCTGGCCTGGACGAGTTACAATATGTTTTGGAGCAGGTTAAAACGGTAAAAACAAAAATCGAAATTGACTTAACCCTTGCCCGAGGTTTAAATTATTATACCGGAGCCATTATAGAAGTAACGGTAAATGACTCGCGCAGTGCATTTACATCAAGCATTTGCGGTGGCGGACGGTACGATGACTTAACCGGAATATTTGGAATGCCGGGAGTATCAGGCGTAGGAATTTCTTTTGGTGCCGATAGGATCTATGATGTATTGCTTGAATGTAATTTGTTTCCTGACTTTGGGGTGCAAGATGAAAGTTATATGTGCGTTAACTTTGGTAATACCGAAGCACCTTATGCGGCAGCCATCGTTGATAAATTGCGTGCTGCCGGAAAATCATCCATATTGTATCCCGATGCGGATAAGATAAAAAAGCAAATGAGTTATGCCAATAGTTATAATTTCAAGTATGTAATTGTAGCTGGTAGTGAAGAAATAGAAAGCAACTCGATTACGCTTAAAAATATGATTTCAGGTGAGCAGCAAAAAATAAGTCTTACAGATTTTTTTGCTATGGTCGAGTAAGTTTTATTTTCAACTTTCGGGTTATAAATTATGATAACTTACTTGAACTAAGAAACATTCTAACTATTTCTCGAAGAAAAGGAAACATAATTAGCAGCGGTAAAAAATTCTTGAAAGCAACTCAGCTAAGGAGATAAAAATTCAAGCTATTCACTATTTCTCAATAATAATCCTTTTGTGAATTAAAAGCCCTTGCTGGGTAGTAACCCGAACTATATACAATCCATTTGCAATAGAAGGCAACATGATGGTAGTGCTATTACCCGCCTGATTAAACACCACATTTCCTTGTGAATTATATATTTCAACCGAAGCAATGTTTTGTAACGGTGACGCTATACTAATGAAATCACTGGCAGGATTTGGAAAAACAGTTAAAGAAGCCTCCATTGATTCGGCAGTTGATGCGTAGATGACCGAATCGCCAACCACAGGACGAATCATTAATGCCACAGGCTCCGGGTCTTGTATCCACTGCCCTGCAAAATTATAGTAGTTGTTATTGCTATTATTCGTATTACGATCAACACCTAGGTTATAATAATTGGCCGATGTAAAAATGCAGCCAACGTAACATATTCCTGCCGGAATATATACCGGGTTGGTAGCATGATAAATGGCAAAGCCATTTATTGAATCAACATAATCAGGCGTGAGACCAACTTGCTCGTACAAGATAGAATCAATAAAAATATTTTGCCATACGACTAACTGAAGATTGTTGTTGCCAACATAGTCGCCCATCTGTGCCCAAAACACACGTATGCCTCGTAAAGTATCCCCTTCGAGAAAATTAAATCTTACCGCACAACTGCTGAAAGGCGATAGCATGGATAAGCCTGCTTCGGCTGTGCCATCATCAAATGCATAATAATTATACAAACGTTGTTTATAGACTACTGTATTATTTTCAGAATTTAAATCGGGATTTGTTGTAAGTTTAGCTAAAGAATAAAAGTTGGTTCCCTCGTCATTTATCTGTACCGAAGTTGGATAAGTAAATCCATTAAGCGGATAGGCATAAGGCGTGTAGGTATCAGGATTATAATTATTTGCTCCACCAATACTTGAGCTAAACAAGTAGTTAAAATTCTCATCAAATACGCTATCCTTAACGGTTACATTTCGAATGTTGTTTGCATCAATGTTGATGTTGTGAATAGTTAATTCTAAATTCGATTTCATTAATACAGCTTTGTTGCCAAAATTTTTGTAATGCCTCCATGGTATACTACTATAATCTTTTAACAACGATTGCCCTTTGTAAACCCATGCCACATCATCTATATTTTTACTTGAGTTTAAAATAATTTTTCGCAAAAGCACATAATCAATATGCCAATGATCCTGATTACCACTTTTTTGCTGCCGTAATTTCTAAATCGAAAGCGGAACCCGTTTGTTAGAAATTGACCTGTATTAATTTTTATCTCATACTGTGTAAAAACGGTATCATCCACAAAACTGCCTTTCATGCCCCACATACGCACCCAGTTTGATGTTGAAACGTCCCAAAAATCAAGGTTTAAAGAATCCTTAGGTTCCACGGTGTTGCCATACCCTCTGCGCTCCACATAAAACAACATTTGAACGCTATCATAATTATTGCCTTGCGCATCTTTTTGCAAATTGATAAAACGAGATGTCAATTGATCACACCATCCTGCCGTATTTCCGCTTAAAGTATCGTAAGCGTTTCCAAATTGATTAAGGCCATCAAGGGTAGCCACCCCGATACTTGGAGGATTTTTTGGAAAATCGGTATTCACATAAGCGGTGCTATCTATCCACCGTGATGATGCAGGGAAAATACTATCGTATGAAAAATCATCAATAAATGGCAAATTCAATGTATCTGCACTTGCATTCACCTTAAATGCGAATTGTGTTGAAGTGGTCTTCCAATATTGTTGCAAAGTTGCATTGCCCTTTACAGGTACCAGCCTAACCTGTGCAATTAATTGGTAGCCGGAGAGCAACACATATATGGTGAAAGATAGGAGTGTTTTAGCAGAATGAGAAATCATGTTTTAAATTTATTTTTTTTGTAGATGCTGGTTCAATACACTTTGAGACTGAGTAAAAAACAAATCAATTACATCGCCCTGATTAACGGGTTGCCCTGAAGTTGGCTCCGGCTCTTGCTTGTAAATTTTTGCCTCAGCGGTATCAATTACTGTTCCATCATACACAATTTTTCCGGCCAGCAAAGCCGAGCCTTTTAATATGAATAACGCTTCGCTTAATGTAAGATTGTATAACTCAGGGATTTCGACTGAACGATTTCCCAATCCATCCCCAAGTACTAAATCAACGGTGGTTCCTTTGGCTATAAATTCTCCGGGTTTTATGGTAAAGCCATTTACCTGAATAGCCAATACCGCATTTTTGCAAGGTCAGGCTTGTAAATGGTTTCGCCAATCTTAATACCGAGCGACTGTAAAATTTTTTCTGCTTGCCGGTACGATCCATCTATCAAATCAGGCATTAGTATTTCCGGAGCATTAAAACGTGTGATGGTTACATAGATGGTGCGTCCCTCTTTTACTTTTTCGTTAGGCTTTGGATCTTGCTCTATTATAGTGCCCGGACTAAGCTTAATATCATAAATGCTTGAATCGCTTACACTAAAATTTAACTGCTTATACTTTAAGAAAGTGCCAAGCTCGCTGATGTTTTTCTTGCGCAGCTCAGGAACCGTAATGGTTTCGCCATGGTGTGTATATTTATTTAACCAGTGATACGTAAGACCTAATAGCAACATAACCATGATAATGGCAGCAATTACATTAAGCCAAAAAAATCTGGAACGTAAATATGCAAGCAGCGAACCCAAGACACTTTTATTTTTAAAAGAGGCGCAAAATTATAATTTTCAAGCGAATAGCTGATACCTTGAGTGCCTTAGCAACAATTAATTGCTAAAAACATAGCTAAGTAAATTGGCTCCCATCTGTAATGCCTTCTGATGGCGCTCGGGGCTATCTTTATGTACTTCGAGCGATTCCCAACCATCACCAAGATCACATTCGTAATCGTAAAAACAAACCATTCGTCCCTGCCAGAACAAGCCAAAGCCCTGTGGGGCTTTGCCCTCATGCTCATGTACCTTAGGTAACCCATTATTAAAATCGTAGTGTTGATGATAGATAGGATGATTAAAAGGTATCTCTACAAAATTTATCTCCGGAAAAACTTTTTTCATTTCGCGCCTGATATATTCATCCAAACCAAAATTATCGCTTATATGTAAAACCCACCTGCTGCCAGGTAATTACGTATGTTCTGAGTTTCGCTGGCATTAAAAATCACGTTGCCATGCCCGGTAAGATGAACAAAAGGATAATTAAAAATTTCGGGGCTACCTGCTTCAACAATTCCTTGCTCAGGCTGAATATTCATCATTAACTGCTCGTTGCAAAACCTAATCAGGTTAGGAAGAGAAGTTTCGAGGTTTGCATACCAATCGCCTCCGCCATTATATTTCATAAGTGCTATTTTGTACGAGGGTTCACTGGGTACGAAGGCTGCACTTACCATAAAAACAATAAAACATAAGCAAATCTTTAAACTACTATTCATCATCATTCAATTTATTATAGCTCATTGATTCGGCTATTTTATATACAATATTAATCAGCTTAACTATCCTAAAACCTATAATGAAACAAATTAGCAGATTTAAGCGGCAACAAATGTAGAAATGCTTCTATAAAAAAAGCAAGTTTCTATGAGTTAATTAAACCCAAAATTGCATCATAATTTTTTTACTGAGGGTAATTTAATTACTATTGCAACTTCATTTTTACCGGAAAAATAAGTTAAATATTTTAATGAATTGGAAGTTTTGGCGCAAGGCAGAAAATGCTCAAGCGCCCAAAAAGAAAAAAAGTAAAACGCGCGAGTGGATAGATGCAATCGTTTTTGCTGTTGTAGCTGCAACCATAATACGTACTTTTTTAATAGAAGCATTTACTATACCTACTCCATCTATGGAGGAAACGCTTATGGTAGGCGATTTTTTGTTTGTTAGTAAAGTAAACTATGGACCGCGCACACCAATGACGCCTTTAGCTGTGCCTTTTATACATCAGTATTTTCCTTTTACAAAAATCAAATGTTATACCGAAGCAGTAAAATGGGGATATCATCGTTTGCCTGGTTTTGAAGATGTTGAGCGAAATGATATTGTGGTATTTAATTTTCCCGGACGTGCCGATGTTGATGGCAGTGGCAATGACTTCCCGATTGATAAGCGTGTGCACTACATAAAGCGTTGTGTAGCAATGCCGGGCGATTCGTTACAGCTTGTAAATGCCAACTTATATATAAATGGTACCAAGTCGCCTACTTTCGAGCGTGGTCAGGAACTTTATCAGATTAATGCTCAACCGGGTACCGAAGTAAACCCGGAAACTTTGCAAGACTGGGGGGTAACTCCTGATGATATGAATTATGCCCAATTTGGAAAACTAATGCTAACCCAAGAGTCGAAGCAAAAGTTACAGGGAATAAACGGGGTTACCGGTGTTGATTTATACGCGGATACCAACCCCGACAATGGCATTTTTTGTTTTGATCAATATCATCAATATAACCGTTTTAATTTTGGTCCCATTTGGATACCAAAGAAAGATGTCGAAATAGAAATCTCTGTTTTAAACATAAAGGTATACGAAAAGGTCATCACCTTTGATGAAGGCAATTCGCTTGAAGTAAAGGGCGACAAAATCTTTATAAATGGCAAAGAAAGTAGCCACTATAAGTTTAAGCAAAGCTATTATATGATGATGGGCGATAACCGCCCAAATAGTTGGGATGGCCGTAATTGGGGTTTTGTACCAGAAAATCATGTGGTGGGCAAAGCTGTATTTGTTTGGTTGTCGCTGGATTATGGCGGTAAATGGTATAAAAAGGTTCGTTGGAACAGAATGTTTAGATTAATTCACGACTAAATTAAATTCAAAAAGAATGCAACTAAACATGATTAAATTCGTCAGCAATTAAATATCGGACATCGAAAACAAATTTCTAAAAACAATTAACTAAAACATCAATATGAAAAAATTTTACCTGGTTATTTTATTGATTATCTGCATTGCCGCTCAACGAGGCAACAGCCAAACGTGTTCTTTCACAGAGGACTTTGAATTTATTGACAGCGTAACATCAACAGGCGCTATAGGCTGGTTGCCCGAAAATTTCTTTTGGGTATCGGGCTTTCAATGCACTGTAGGCCAATACGCCACGGGCGATTCCGCTATTATGACTTCTAATGTGTTTAGCACTGCAGGAAACACTTTTGTCAAATTAAAATTCTGGCAAATTTGTAAAGTAGAATTTTTTGATGGAGGAATTATTCAAGTATCAAATGATGGAGGTGTAACATGGAATCAATTGACTACTGCTCAATACCTGGGCACAGGCTCCATGCCCGGCAATAAATTCACCGAAGTTTCTTATGTTGACTGGCAACCGGGACAGCAAACTCCCCCTGACCAAACCTGGTGGAAATTCGAAGAATTTGACTGTTCGGCATTCCTTGCCAATACACCTACTGCAATGGTACGTTTTATAGTTGCCGATTTAAATAACAATGGTATGCAAGGACGTTATGGCTGGTTAGTTGATGATATTTGTGTAGAGACTGCACCTTGCGAATTATTTCCACCTGTTTTAACTATTTTACCTCCTTTTAATCAAGGTTTAATTTACAATACCGGTCCTTTCACTGTAAATGTTGATGCCACCGATGCCAGTGGAGTAGCAACTGTTACTATTGATTATACAGTAAATAGCGTTGCGCAGGCTCCTGTTTCAATGGTGTATCAAGGTGGTACAGCCTGGCAAGCTCAAATACCTTCGGTTAATGTTGGTGACATTGTTTGTTATCGCATAACCGCAGTTGATTCATCACCATGTCAAAACAGTATCACCTTTCCAGATTTATCACAAAATCCAATTTGCTTTACCACTACCACCGGAGTTTCACTTACCTACTGTAATAATTTTGACGTCAATGGAGAATGGACGCCTAGCTCAGTTGGAGGATCACAATGGCAATTAGGCACCCCTGCATTTGGTACAACTAATTCGTCATGGTCGCAACCTAACTCATGGGACATAGATTTGAACTCCGGTTATTTAGATAATACCGAAGCATATCTTACCTCCCCGGTATTTGACTTTACGCAATGCATAAATTGCAAAGTAGAAATGAAACTAAATTACAATACCGGAACTAATGACGGTGATGGAGCTCGCTTAGAATATTCGCTTGATACGGGGGTAACCTGGCAAGTAGTAGGGGCTGCCAACGATCCAAATGGTGTAAGATGGTATACTTCACCCTCCTTATTCTCAAGTAACCTGCCCGGTTGGGCTCAAAATTCGCAAGGATGGCATACAGCAAAGCGCAAATTGGTTGAAGCAGATTTTAATCAAACTACCAACCCAATGCGATTCCGTTTTGCTTTTGATAGCGATGGTTTTACAAATGCCGATGGTTTTAGCGTAGATGACTTTTGTGTAAAATTATTGCAAGCAACTGATATGGCAGCCGAATCTTTTGTAAGTCCAGGAGCATCAAGCCCTGCAGGAAGTTCAATACCTGTTGAAGTTATTGTTCGCAACGAAAGTTTCAATGCACAAACCAACTTTGATGTTTACTATAGCGTAAATGGTGGTGCACCTGTTGGGCCAACCAATTACTCTGGTCCTGCTATAGCTAGTAATGCCACAGCAAATATTATTTGTGCAAATATGACAGTTCCTGCAGGTAACTACACCATTTGTGCATGGACATCGGTTTCGGGTGATGGCGATGCTACCAACGACACTACATGCACCCAATCAAACGGAGTGCAAACCTTTCCTATTACCTATTGCAATGACCTCGAAACAAATGGTAATGACCTATACAATGTATCGGTCGGAGGAAATCAATGGCAATTGGGTATACCTAATTTTGGAGTAACTACTGGTACTCATTCTGGTGTAAACGCCTGGGATATTAATCTGAATTCGGTTTATGTTGGGTCAGATACGGGATATCTCTACACTCCATTTTACGATTTTCAAAATGTTACCAATGGCAGAATGCAGCTATGGATAAATTACAATACCGAAGCAAATTGGGATGGAGGTCGAATAGATTATTCTATTAATGGTGGCCCATGGCAAGTATTGGGTACCTGTAATGATCCTAATGGAATTAACTGGTACAATGACTGTGACTGCATAGGTAGTGGGAATTTGCCTTGTTGGCAAGACAATAGTAATGGATGGCTTAAGGCGCAGTATAATTTATCTTTACTTAATAATGCCGGTCTGGTGCAATTTAGAGCAGCATTTAATGCTGATGGTGTTATTGAAAGAGATGGTTTTTCTTTAGATGATTTTTGTATAATTAAGCCATGTGCTTATGACATAGGAAGTGAATCAATAGATGCTCCCGGACCAGGGTTTGCCGCAGGCAACTCTACCAATGTAGTTGTAACCATAAAAAATTATGGCAGCCTTAACATCGATACAATCAATGTTTCTTACAGCATTAATGGCGGAGCAGCGCTAACAACTACAGTTGTTAGCACAGTACTTCCTAATGGTTCGTTGCAAATAACTTGTCAGCCCGCATTTGTTGTTCCTACGGGAAGTTATACTATTTGCATTTGGTCAAATGTTACCAACGACTGCGAAGGATTTAACGATACCATTTGCGGCAATTATATTGGTATTCCTACCATTATACCAGGTTATTTCGATAATTTTGATCAGGCAAACGCAGGTTGGTATGCAACTACCAATACGCAAAACACCAAATGGGAATTGGGTACACCTAATTTTGGAAATACCAATTCGCCCTATAGTCCACCTCAATGTTGGGATATAAACCTAAACTCTGCTTTTGGTAATAACGCTTTGTGCTACTTGTACACTCCATTCTTTAATTGCACCAATAGCGTAAACCCCGAAATTTCTTTTTATATTAATCATAGCACCTTTGCGCAAGATGCGGGATGCAACCTTGAGTACACAACTAATGGAGCTACCTGGACACGTGTTGGAAATGTAAATTCACCAAACTCAACCAACTGGTACAATAGCAATATATTTCTTAATAATGAGGCAGTTTGGTCTGGCATATCTCCTGGTTGGAAATTTGCCGAATACAAGAACCTGACATTTTTATCAAATCAACCTGCTGTGCAATTCCGATTTGTATTTTATTCGGATGCCTTCAGTTCGGCTCCAACTGATGGCATATCAATTGATGATTTCAAATTATACATTCCAATTACCATTACAGCGGCCAGCGAAGATGTAAAACCGAACAATAATATTTTAATTCCTGGTCCACAACCTATCAAAGGAAAAATAACCAATAAAGGGACTACTGCACTTAGCAAAGTAGCTGTAACCTTAACAGTAGATGGATTAAATAATGTTATTGTAACCGATACCCTTGATTTGGTTGCCCTTACCGGTAGCGCTCTTCCTTTAGGTAGTAGCTATTGGCATGTGTTTTCGCAACCATATATAGCCACTCCGGGTTGTCATGATTTCTGTATTTATACCAGCTATCCAAATCAACAAAGCGATCTTGATAATAGCGATGATACCACCTGTGCGCAATATTGCGTGTTCGACTCAACTTCAGTTTATCCTTACTGCGAAGACTTCGAAAGTGGACCTCAATGGGTGTCATTAAACTCTTATACCTACATCGCTCCAACTTCATGGCAATTAGGTCTTCCTTTAAAACAAAATGTGTCAGGAACATTTAATGGTGTTAAAGCATGGGTAACCAACTTAACTCAAAATTATCCAAGTAACGATTCGTCATCATTATTTACTCCGGTATTTAATGTGCAGGCTGGTAAATGCTACCGTGTTAGTTTTGAACACAACTACTTTACTGAATTATTTCAGGATGGTGGTACGGTTGAATTCTCAACAGATGGTGGACAAATATGGAGTCCAATAGGTTTACCTGGAAATGCGCAATGGATGACTAGTTTTTATGTAGCCGCATTTAACGGGCCTCCACCTGTACCAGGATGGACAGGCACAAGCAATGGCTGGATACATGCCGAGCACGAAATTCAATCGTACCAAAATGGCTCTATGATGATTCGTTTCCGTTTTGGAAGTGATGTGTCTAATAACTCAGAGGGTTGGGCAATAGATCAATTCTGCTTTGAAGAGGTTCCGGGCAATCCGTGTGTAACTGCGGTTCAGGACGAAATTTATCAGGATATCTTCCTTTTCCAAAATGAGCCAAATCCAACTACAGGCAATACCACAATTAAGTTTACCATTCCAACAACTGAAAATGTAAGTCTTCAATTGAAAAATGTGGTAGGTCAACATGTAACCACAATTGCTGATAAGGTATTCGATCAAGGATTAAATGCTATCAATTTTGACTTTAGTAAAATTGAACCTGGCATTTACTTTATCGAAATGAACTTTAAAGATTACAAATTAATACGTAAAATGATTGTTCAGTAATTAATATTCTGAATTAAAATTAAAAGCCTGTGGTTATCCACAGGCTTTTTTATTTTTGCACCATGTATCGCTTTTTAACTTTTATTCTGCTACTTGCTTTTGCAATACAAGCGATAATACATCCTATTTCATTTTTTTTAAAGACTACTTTTTTCGACCACTACCAGTGGCATACTGAGTATATAAGCAGCAAGACATTCTTGTATGTTGCTGATGGAACTGAGAATTACCTAAACAATCATGAAGTAATTTTAAATGAAAAGATTTATGATATAATTTCCATATCGCAAAAAAATGACCAAACCGTATTGATGTTATTTGATGATAAAGAAGAACAGGCAGAATACAATCATTATAATAGTCAAAAAGAAAAAGGAAGTCAAAGGCATGCCACTAACCTGATGCTCTTACTTTTTGCAGAAGAGCCTGATTCAATTAAATTCATACTTTCGAGCTTAGCTATTACCTATCACTTCATTTCATTCAACTATACATCACCCAATCTCGAGCCCTTGTATATGCCGCCCTGGGCATAGTTAAAATCTAACTGTTTTCTTAGTATTTAAAACCGACATATACACTCATACATGTTGTGTATTTTTTATTTCTCAATAATTAATTGAATAAATCAAATGAAAATAAATTGTATATATATATTAATTTCCATCGCGTTTATGGAAAGCATAAATGCACAATCAAACGACTCAACAAAAACTTATAAATTAAATGAAGTAGTAGTAGGTGCTGAAAAATTTTCAACCATTAAAATGCGTACACCACAACAAGTAACTGTTATTAGTAAAACCGAAATCAACTTTCAAAATGCGGCAAACGCTGCTGACCTGATGATAAATTCGGGAGGATTGTTTGTTCAAAAAAGCCAGGGTGGTGGCGGAAGTCCAACAATAAGAGGATTTGAATCGAACCGTATTTTACTTACCGTAGATGGCGTGCGTATGAACAACCTGATATTCAGAGGTGGGCACTTGCAAAATATACTTCGATTAGATAACAACATACTTGCAAGCACGGAGGTTATACAAGGACCGGGCTCGCTTATTTACGGTAGTGATGCAATGGGAGGAGTAATAAATTTTAATACCCAGTCACCTTCGTTTTCAACTAACGACAAAGTGCTACTAAAGGTAAATGCAAAATTACGCTATCAATCAGCTGTTGCCGAAAGCATGGGTCATGTTGATTTTTCAATAGCAGGTAAAAAATTTGCCTCCTATACCAGTATCTCTTATTCGCTTTTTGGTGATATGAAACAAGGTAAAACAAAAAATCCCTTGGCGGGTGATTTTGGCCTATACTGGAAAGATACTATATATGTTGAAAGTTTCAATGCTGTAGACAGCATTGTGAAAAATGATAATCCCGAAATTCAAAAATTTAGTGGATACACGCAATACAATATTTTTCAGAAACTTCAATATAGGCATGCCAGTTTTTTACACACGGTTTCACTTCATTATACTGCTACCAGTGATATTAACCGTTTCGATAGGTTAAGTGAATGGCGCAATGACAAGCCACGAAACAGCGAATGGTACTATGGGCCCGAAACCTGGCTTAGTGCATCGTATAGGCTTACCGATACAAAAGAGCGAAAACTATACAGCTCCATGTATTTTACTTTGGGCTTTCAACAATTTGCTGAAAGTCGAAATACGCGTAGCTTTAAAGGAACAGAACTTAAAAGTCAAAAAGAAAAGGTTGATATGCTAACTGTAAATATCGACTTTATGAAAAGAATAAATCGCTACGACTGGCAATATGGAGCTGAGTTGATACACGGCACCTGCCTATCAACTGCTACCTTTACCAAACTGAGCAATGGCAGTGTTAGGCCGGCAGATTCCCGTTATCCCGGGGGCGATAATTCGCAACTAAATGCATCTGCCTATACCACCTTAGAATATAGCATTAATAAGAAGCTTGATGTAAGAGGTGGTGCACGCTTTGCCTCCAATACTCTTAAAGCACAATTTACTGATACTACTTTTTTCCCATTTCCATTTTCAACTATTGAGCAAAATAATAATGCAGTAACCACTTCCCTATCGCTAAACTACTTTGACATGAAATCCACTCGTTTCACATTGATGTTCAGCAATGGGTACCGAACTGCAAATCTTGATGATATGACCAAAGTTTTTGAAAGTATAGGTGGTGTACTAATTATACCGAATCCGAAACTTCAGCCTGAGTATAACTTAAACTATGAGGCTACCATTTCACACTTCATTGGAAATATATGCCATTTGGAAGCCACCGGATTCTATATGGATGTGAGAAACATATTTGCACTCGAAAACAGTACATTAAACGGTAAGGACTCAGTTAATTATGATGGAAGTCAAAGTGTAGTGCGTACCACTACTAATAAAGACAATGCTTACATCAATGGCATAGCGGGCAATGTAACCATACACTTTTCTCATTCCCTATCCTTCAATTTTAAAGGCAACTATACCTATGGTCGTATTATTAATAAGGACACTACTAATACTCCACTTGACCATATACCTCCTTTTGTAGCACGTGCCGGAATAAATTATGAACGCAATAAATTGCGTAGTGAGTTATATGTTCTTTACAATGGTGAAAAGAAATTACGCAACTACAGGCTTAATGCAGAAGATAACGAACTCTATGCAACGCCCAAAGGAATGCCTGCCTGGTTCACCGTAAACCTGAAAGCAAGTTATCAACTTACAAGTTTAATGCAGCTCCAAGCGGGAGTAGAAAACATCATGGACATACATCATCGTTATTTTGCATCGGGTATAAGCGCTGCGGGTCGCAATTTTGTATTTGCTCTGTCATTTAACATGTAAAAAACATCAACGTTAAACAAATAAAAGGCGCATGCTTTATCAAGCGCTTTTTTTATTTCTATCAAATTGTTTCTCCCTAATGCATTGTTATATTCGCGAAATATTAAACAGTGTGAAACAAATCTATTATTCTTTATTTTTGATGTTTCTGACAAATTTTTGTCACGCTCAAACTTTTAGTGGTTCGGGAGATACCATTCCGGATGATGGAACATTGATTGAATTTGAAATTACCGTAAGTGGACTACCAACAACTATTGACACAACTAATTTTGGACTAGAAAAAGTATGCTTTAATATTTTGCATACTTGGGATAGCGATTTGGATGTGACATTGGTGGCACCCGATGGCACCACAGTTTTGCTTACAAGTGGCAATGGAGGCGATGGCGATAATTTTATCGCTACCTGCTTTACTAATCAGGCAACTCAATCTATCAGTCAGGGTTCGGCCCCTTTTACCGGAAACTTTCTCCCCAATGGGAAACTTGGAGTTGTAAATAATCTGCAAGACCCTAATGGAATTTGGAAACTTCGAATAGTTGACACTTACCCCTTTGCTGACTTCGGCATTTTGCTAGGATGGAATATCACCTTTAGTAATTCGCCTGCCAGCGACCCCATTATTAAGATATGTAATCTTCCAATAGTATTGATTACTACCAATGGCCTGCCCATATTAAATGACCCAAAAACAGCTGCACATATGAAAATAATTTTTAATGGCTGGGGAGTTCAAAATTCGGTAGATGATACGGTGTATGTATACGATGGAAAAATTGGAATTGAGGTACGCGGCTCAAGCTCTCAAATGTTTCCCCAAAAACAATACCGGCTCGAAACACGCGACAGTCTTGGCAACAATCTTGACACCACCCTATTAGGAATGCCAGCGGAAAATGACTGGATACTATATGCTCCCTATACAGATAAAAGTTTTCTTCGAAATCGACTTACGTATAAGTTAGGAATGGACTTAGGAATGTATAATCTACGCGGTCAGTTTTGTGAAGTATTTATCAATAGCGAATACAAAGGAGTATATGAATTAACCGAAACCATTAAGCGCAGCAAAGATCGTGTATCACTTGCTAAACTTACAGCTAACGATACCATAGGAGATGAGGTAACCGGAGGTTACATTGTAAAAATAGATTGGGTAAAAGGTCCGTCATGGCCATCGAATTATCCTCCCGACCCAACACAACCGCAGAATAATGTCATTAATTTTCAGTGCGTAGATCCTAAACCTGACTCCCTTCATCCTAAGCAACAGCAATACATTCAAGCTTATATTGATAGTTTTGAAACAGTCATTTTTTCGCCATCGTATACTGATACAGTTACAGGCTGGAGGAAGTTTGCCGATGAGCGTTCGTTCATTGATTTTTTTATAATGAATGAATTTGCCAAAAATGTGGATGGCTATCGTCTATCAACCTATTTTTATAAAGACAAGTTTAGCAAAGGCGGCAAACTACATATGGGGCCTCTGTTTGACTATAACCTTGCTTGGCACAATGCTGACTATTGCAACGCACAAAGCTATACCGGTTGGGCTTATCGCATTACAGATCATTGTGCAGCCGACCTACCTATGTGGTGGAAAAGACTTATAACCGACCCACTTTTTCGTAACAACCTCCATTGCAGGTGGCAAGATATGCGCAGCACGGTTTTAAGCAAAACATACATCTATAATTTTATTGATAGTATGGTTACATACATTGACAGTGCGCAATACAGGCATTATAATCAATGGCCCATCCTTGGTGTATATGTTTGGCCTAACCCCAGTCCATTAGGACAGACATATGCCGAAGAAATAATGCATCTTAAACAATGGATTGACGAGCGAGGCACCTGGCTCGATGCTAATATGTATGGCTTTTGTAGCTTGCAATGGATGGATGAATTCTCACTACCGGTATTGTCAACCTACCCTAATCCGGCTACCGATGTTATTTATATTGATAACTTTATTCGCGAGCAAACTTACTCGGTAACCATATACGATTGTACCGGCAAACAATTAAATGCCACGGTGGCCTGGCTTGATGACCAAATCAAAATACAAGTGGCACACTTGACTCCGGGTGCATACTTAATTAAACTAAATACTAAATATAAACCGTACACCATCAGGTTTCTAAAAAATTAATGTACATCGTTTATGCATCAAGTTATTCTTAAAAATTTACAATTATCTAATTTTAAAAATTACGAAGATTGTCATCTTGATTTAGATGAGCAGATAAATTGTTTTGCAGGAAACAATGGTGCCGGCAAAACCAACATACTCGATGCAGTGCATTACCTGTGCTTATGTAAAAGTTATTTTACTGCAGGCGATGTACAAAATATTCGTTTTAATGAACAGGCTGCTTTTATTCTTGGAAATTTTATTTCAGGAGACACTAGTCATCAGGTTTTATGCACCTTGCGTAAGGACCAAAAAAAAATCATAAAACATAACGGCAATGAACTAGAGCGCTTGGCAGATCATATAGGCACCTTGCCGCTGGTAATGATATCGCCTATAGATAGCGAACTGATAACGGAAGGGAGCGACATCAGACGAAAATTTATCGACAGCATCATATCGCAGAGCAATGCACACTATTTGCATCACCTCATACAATATAACAGGGCGTTGGTGCAACGCAACAATCTGCTAAAGCAGTTGTCGAAAACAGCTTTTCTTGATCAGTCGCTCATGGAAGTATACAACGAGCAGATGCTGGCACATGGCAATATAATTCATGCGCAAAGGGCTACTTTCTTTAAGCAATTTAGTTTACTGTTTAATGAAACGTATAAAACACTAACTCCCAATAGTGAGCAAGCTGATCTTATCTACGAGTCGCAGCTAAATACAGAAAACTTTGATGTACTTTTAAAATCCCACTTGCAACGTGATGTTGATTTGCAATATACGGCTGTAGGTATTCATAAAGACGATGTTGTTTTTACTTTAAATAATATGCCTGTAAAAAAGTATGGGTCGCAAGGTCAACAAAAATCATTTACCGTGGCATTAAAACTTGCACAGTACTATTACATGAGTTTACAAAAAGATTGTAAACCTATCCTGATGCTTGATGATATCTATGATAAACTTGATGAACTACGCGTAAGCAAACTTATGCAAATGGTAAGCGAGCATAAATTTGGGCAAATACTTATAACTGATACGAATGCAGAAAGAATAAAAAATATTTTCGAAAAAATAAAAGAGCCCATCACCATCCATTTGGTAAAAGAGAATAGGGTTACGAAATCAGTTTAAGCAAGAAATATATAACGCCAAGCTTATTAGGCCTTTGGCTTCATGGCTTCCGATATTTTATCACTGGTAAGTGCATGTATATCGGCAAGTATGGTCTCCCTAACACGATGAAACTGATCCCTTTCAAAAGATTCCTGAATACGTCCATCATTAAGATAACAAATACAATCGCAGCCAGTAATGAGTGTTTCGATCATGTGCGAAGAGATAATGAAAGTGATACCTTGCGAATTAAGTTTCGCAATAATTTGCTTTACTACTTCTATCGACTCAAGGTCAAGCCCATTAAAAGGCTCATCCAGAATAAAAAATAATTTGCCAGAAACAAAAGCGCTTAACAATGCAAGCTTCTTTTTCATGCCATGCGAAAAATCTTCTGTCAGATTATCTAATGGCAATTGCAACAAATTGGCAAGCTGATCAATATCACGCTTAGCGTGATTAAACAAAGACAAGTGCTCGCGGGCGGTTATATGACTATAAAAAAACAATTCACTTTCAACAAAGGCTGTTACTTTTTTTGGAGGATGCCCTCCATCAAACACAATCGTGCCTGCTTGCAACTTAAGCCATCCATAAATGCAATTAAACAAAGTGGTTTTGCCACTGCCGTTTAATCCCAACAGACCATATACTTTTCCGGTTTCGATTCTCATCGAAACCCCCTTCAATACTTCTTTGTTACCGTATGAAAACTCAAGGTTATTAATTGAAATCATGTAGATAATAAGATAAATTTTTTATTGCTTTTGAAAAATAGAAAACTAAAATAAATAAAGGCAAGGGCAAAAACCAGGGCATCACAATACTCATCAAGATTAGCGTTTGCAATATGGACGAAGAACCGGTATCCTCATTTGGTGCATATCTGGCATATTTTAAAGTAATAATTGCAGCTAATGCCATAACACAGAGAAAATAGAAGGCCAAAACAATATACCAATCATTAAAATTAAAAATAGTATAAAGCAACAACCCCGGCAACAATGTTAGTGACATATACAGCAACCCTTTGTAAATTTTACCTGAAAGAAACCGCATTGAACTCTGATTAAAACTTATGATAAAAGAAGCTGGTTCGTTATTGGAATAAAAAGAAAACACAACTGAAAACAATACAAAAGAAAATGCAAGGGATACATAGGGAAAGTAAGACAAACATACTTGCAAGAAAATAAAAACATAAAATAACAAACCGCGTTGCCTTAAACCAAACCACCACTCATACATTAAGGGTAATCGTACAAAAGGTTTAAAATTTGTTTTGGCATGAATATGCTTTTGCCCAGGTATTAATGCTATTAGCAATGCACCTGCTATCAAGGTAAAAGCTGCTATCCATTTGCCCAATGCTAGTTGAATGATTACAAATAGGCAAAGTGGCAAAATGTACTCTGCAAAATGAGCACGCCAAGGCTGATTGACAATGGAATAAATAAACTTAGCATCCTTGCGATTAAGATGAATAGATAACAGCAATAATAACAAAACTCCAGACCCGATTAAAGCAGTATGATTAGGGGCCGCCATACGGCCACTTATAAAATAAATTAGAACTACAGGCACTACAATTACCAGCAAACGATAAAGATAATTCAGTTGCAAAAACTCGCGCCACAGCTGAATACATCTAATAATTAATAGCTCCTTAATCACCTTGCAATGATACTATTATACTTTAATGCTTAAGTTCTGAGATGCCTACATTCTCGTTTTTTTAACAAAAAAGGCAACTGAATATTGTTATAACAAATGTGATGGGTATTACGCCTAATTGTATTTACTTCGCGCAAAATTTTGAAATAGGTTGATACCTGAATATAACCCCATCGAACTCACAGCAGTAAATGCTTTGCTTACACAAGAAGGCACTGTAGCAATTACTACACATCATAAGCCCGATGGTGATGCCATTGGCTCATGCGTGGCCTTGTACCACTACCTTTGCGATCGTAATAAAGAGTGTTGCATAATACTGCCTTCCGACTTTCCTGATTTTTTAAGTTGGATGGTGGAAGGAACAAACTATATTAATTACGAAGAAAATCCACAGGTGGGAAATAACCTATTTGCAAAGGCTTCAATTATATTTTGCCTTGACTTTAATGATGCAAAACGAGTAGAACGATTAGAAAATCATTTGTTAAAGAGTGGTGCTACCAAAATTATGATTGACCATCATCTTGAACCAACGGACTTTTGTGACTATACCTTTTCATTTTATAAAGCCGGCAGCACGGCCGAGTTGGTTTATCATTTTATTTTGGCGTTGGACGCCACATACAAATTTTCAAAAAAATCGGCATCTTCATTATATGCAGGCATAATGACCGATACGGGTTCATTCCGATTTAGCAGCACAACTGGTGATACGCACCGTTTAGTAGCTTCGTTGCTCGATTGTGGCGTAATACCAAACGAAATACATGAAGCTATTTTCGATAATTTCTCGGAAAACCGCACCCATTTTCTGGGCCATTGCTTAAAAGATAAGATGGTGGTATTACCGGAGTATAAAACAGCATACATAGCCATTTCGAAAAGTGAACTAAAACAATACGACCATCAAACAGGTGATACCGAAGGCATCGTAAATTTTGCCTTATCAATAAAAGGCGTTCGTATGGCCGCTTTTATTTGCGAGCATGAGGGAATAATAAAAATTTCGTTTCGTTCGCGCGGGCATTTCTCAGTTAAAGAACTTGCTGCAACTCACTTTAACGGAGGCGGGCATCAAAATGCCGCAGGCGGCCGTTCATTTGAAACACTTGATAATACGGTTTCTAAATTCTTAACCATACTCCCCTCCTATTTGCACCAACTTAACAGTAATGTATAATACGGCTGCCTCAACATTATCAATACTAACGGTATGCCTATACGTTGCCGGATGTAATACGTCTGAACAAAAGATTGTGACTGCAGACACAACTGAAGCCATAATTAAAGAGCACCTTATAAAAGCCAATAAAGAACTCACGCTGGAAGAACAGTTAACCATTGAGGCATACATAAAACGAAATGGACTTGAGATGGAATCAACTTCGAGCGGCTTACGTTATCGTATCATACAACAAGGCACAGGCGACTCCATTAATTTGGGAGACAAGGTAACAATTGCATATAGGGTTTACTTACTTGATGGTACCTTATGCTACCAAACAGATAGCGGCCAAACTCTACTTGTTACCGTAGGCCAGTTTGATATACCTGCGGGCATGCATCAAGCTTTGCTTAGCATGCAATTGGGAGATAAATGGCAATTATTAATACCTTCGCACCTTGCTTATGGGCTTACTGGCGATAACAATAAAATACCGATGTCAAGCACATTAAATGTTTATATAGAAACGATCAATAAATCAAAATAACTTTAACTACTAATGATTAAAAAACTTGTAATGATGAGCGCTGTGGCAAGTATCATGTTCACAGCATGTAACAAACCAGAATTTCAGACTACACCAACCGGACTGCAATACAAAATTATTGATGGTGGTGGAAAAGGACGCAAAGCACAGGTGAATGACTTACTCGAAGTTCAATGGGCCTATGCTACCATGAATGACTCTGAGCTATACAGCACTTTTAAAGAACAGAATCTTCCTGTACCTATACAACTACCCGCCCCTCCATATAAAGGCGCATTTGAAGAGGGCATGCAACTAATGAAAGCGGGAGACAGTGCTATTATGATAACTAGCGCTGATTCATTTTTTACCCGACTTGGCAAAGACATGCCTGAGTTTATAAAGAAAGGTGATAAACTGAAAATGAAACTGAAAATATATTCGGTACAAACATCAGATGAATATAATGCTAAAGGTATGGAGCGTGAAAAAAAAGCACTTGCCGACTATATAAAAGCAAACAATATTTCGGCAATGCCTGACAATGAAGGCCTCTATATTATGAAAGAGAAAGAAGGAACCGGAATTACTCCTGCACAAGGTGATACAGTATACGTAAACTATACCGGCAAACTGCTTGATGGAAAAGTATTTGACTCATCAGAAGGAAAAGATCCTATTAGTTTCCCTATTGGCACAGGCATGGTTATAAGAGGCTGGGATAAAGGATTAATGCAACTTAGCGAAGGCACTAAGGCCAAATTTATTATTCCATCAGCGTTAGCTTATGGTCCGCAAGGTGGTGGCCCTATACCACCCAATAGCACGCTGTTGTTTGATGTTGAATTGGTAAAAGTTGTAAAGGCCAAGTAAATAACAAATCCATTTTTAAAATAAAAAAAAGCTGTTCATAATCGAGCAGCTTTTTTTTTGTGCTTAGCTCTTTATTTAATAAACTTAAAATTTTGCACAGCAGATGCAGATGAAATGCGCATCATATATAAACCAGGAGATAGGTTAGAAATATTAAAACTTAACGGCCATTGAGTTATTAATTCAAGCCTTATCAATTTTCCATTTACATCTATCAAACTTAGGTGAGCAGGTAAATCAATCTCTAACTCTGGAATTGTTATTGAATTACCATTAGAATAAACAAAAATCGGTTGTGCAGCTATTAGCTCGTTATTAGATGCAACAATGGCATTAAGATCCGTTTTATATAAGTTACCACCAAAGCCAAAAATCTTTTCATCGCTAAAAAATATCAAACGACTTCCGGTTGTGGCCACTCCTTCTTTTTGCGAAAAGTTTTGCAGATCGAGTTCTGTAGTATTCCCACCAAAAAAGTCGTTTGCTGCATAATTTCGAAATAGCCAACATCTGCCCGAAGAAAGCAATACGACTTCGCCAGAGGCGAAGTCTATGGTTGAGCCTGTTATCCAATAAGCCTCTTTCGGTCCAGGCCCACAGTAAAATTTATTGTTATACGTGGCAAAATATGTTCCGCTATCATCAGGCAGCGTATAACATCTTGAATAACCATCAAATGGCATTGTTCTGTTTTTGGTAAAAAGGAACAAGGAATCATCCTTCCAAATAAAAGCTTCACAGTCATAATTTAATAACGAATCGGGAGGAGGGAATTGCGCTTGATCATTATAATTGAAGTATATAAACTCTCCATCTAACGTATCATTTATTGCCAAAGAAGGATTAGGTATTTTTATGATTCGCAAGTCGGTACGATTATTAAAGTTGTTTCCAAAATCTCCAATATAAACATTGCCTGAGTCATCTGTACAAACCTCCTCCCAATCTAAGTTTGATACATTATTTAGATAAACGGTATTTACCAGATTGGCAAAGGTGTCTATCAAATACAAGGCATTATCAGGCCCACCATCATTATGCGAAACCATAATACCATTGCCAATATAAACCAGACCCGATGACTCATTTAATGCAGCAGGCAAAGGATTTACAGTCTGCAGGCTTACAACAGTTTGTGCAAAAGCCATCTTTGCAATTAGTATGGATATTAAAGGTAAAAATAATTTTCTCATTTATTCTGTATGTTTACCGCCTCATAAAAAAGCGATTGCATGTTTTTTGTTTTGTCAAAGATACTCAACTTTGTAATTCAGCCCGTAATATGGGTTATGGTTTTAATGATAGTTGCTGTAATTGCAAAGAACCCCGTTCGTAAAAAAAAAATCTTACTCGGTGCAACCATACTTCTGCTTTTGTTTACAAACCCATTTTTGTGCAACCTGGTTATGCATGCATGGGAAATTCAGGGCTACAAAGCTTCTGCTATCTCTAAGCCCTACGATGCAGGGGTGGTGATGGGTGGTTCCTTGCGCTTGTATAATTCCTCCATGAGGGGGTAGTATACAGTAGGCGTGGCGATCCATTTTTACAAAGTATCGATTTGTTGAATCAGCAGAAAATAAAGAAGTTATTGCTAACAGGAGGCTCAGGTTTTGTAATGTTTAAAGATATTAAAGAGTCGCAGTTACTTGCCAAGGTATTGGTAGATCTCAATATACCTGATTCATGCATTATTACTGAAAACGAAAGCCGAAACACTTATGAAAATGCTGTAAATACTGCCAAAATAATTAAGGAGCAATTTGCAGGTAAACGTATATTAATTATCACAAGTGCTATACATATAAGGCGCACCCGCGCCTGCTTTGAAAAAGCGAACCTTCAAGCTGATTACTTTCCTGTTGACGAAAGAAGTGGTACCGGAATTTACACTCCCGACAAAATAATTATTCCCAATTCCGAATGTTTGGATGCATGGGGAGCATTGCTGCATGAGTGGGTAGGAATGATAATTTATAAATTGAATGGCTATTGCTAAATAGGTGTAACCAACTATAGGCTGGTATATCAACTGATAAAATGAGAAGGATATTATACTAACTTGAGTGATGCTACTTTCTCGTGTTTAAAAAATCAAAATACATTTTGATTCGGTTACGAAATTGCCTTGTCACAAAATTCAGCAAACATCCATTGGAGCTTGAAACCCATAAGTTTTGGCTATCATTAAAAATCAAGCTCCTACTTGTTAAATTGTCTGATGAGCGACAGTTATATTGTTTTTAAAACACTTGGTTTACGTTTTAACAAAAAATAATAATGAAAAAAAAATCTCCTACTAGTTATCCTATGCATGTTTGCATTAGTAGATAACGCTGGTGCGCAAGCTTTCAATGCTGCCCTTATAACTCATTTTGGCAATGCCAGTTGTGGTATTTGTGCATTACAAAATCCACCATTCAAGAATACTATATTAACGCCTAATGTTGGCAAAGTTCATCTTATAAAAGTGCCCACCAGTTTCCCGGGTTTCAATCCAATGTATTCTGCAATTCCTGCTATATGTAATGCAAACCTGACCTACAATAACATAACAAGTACACCAACGGCTGTTATTAATGGCAATTTTAAAAAGTCGTCATTGTCAAATGTTACACAAAGCGATATAAATACCATAAACGGCCAGCCAAGCCCAATCAGAATAACTACAAGTCATACTAACATCGGCCAAAAACGCACTGTTACCGTTAACATAACCACACCTAAGTATTTAAACACGCTTCCCCCAATCCCCCCCCCAGAATACTCACCACGTTACACCGCAGGTGTCGCTGAACACCCCGTTAGAGTATACGGGGCAGGCCTAATAGACAAAAGCTTCTCGTATTCGACTCGCCCGGGGGCTTTCGTCTATACGGCTAAAGGTTTAGCGGCTGCCGTGCTGTTCGGTCAAAGCACAACTGTTTGAATTCCGCACAAACTTTGTCCGAAGCGAATTACCTTAGAGGCACAACTAGTCGTGTTTGCAGTGAAACCGTGGTTACACTTGCACAAAAACCAATGTTCGCTGTTCATTGTTTGTCTCATCAAATGCTGTCAAACTATTTCTGCTCCAAAAGCTCTAAAGATTTTTTTGAATCTTCATTTTTGGGATTTATCAGAAGAGATTTTTTATACATTATAAAAGCCTCTTCTTTTTTGCCTGATTTAGCTAACAATTCTCCGTAGCTGTTAAATAGATTATCACTGTTTGGGAATACTGTTATCGCAGAACGGAACACCGTAAATGCCAAAGTAATCTTTTCACTCTCGAAAAATTCATAGCCAAGTTGATTCAATTCATCTTCATCTAAAAAATAATTTGAGGTATCGTACTCCATTTCTATGAATTTTGCAAAAGCATATTCTTCACTTTTTTGCAATAATAGATGAGCATAAGTAGTAGCAATGGATTTTTTAGCTTTTTTTACTGAAACTGTTTTACCATTCATAATACTTAATGCACCAAAAATATTGTCCATTGCTGAACTACTTCGTTTATTATTAAACCATACTATTAATTGATGTTTGGTTAAATTCATAATTATGTTTGCGGCACAACCAGGCATACCACCACTTTCCCATACAATTTTCCCCATAGTACTATCTAAAGAAATACGGTTTCCAAACCCCAATAAAAATCACCTATCACACCTATTTCAGAACCAACGCCCCTTAAAGTAACTTTTTTTCCATTGTTTTTTGTTGAAGGGCTAAAAAGGAGATCAAGGCTATTTTGTTTTAATAAAATTCCGTTATACAAAGCATTCTCGAAATTTACCAAATCGGTAACAGATGTATAAATGTTTGCATCGCCTTCAGAAGGCCAAGTTTTGTAATGCACTTTAAAATCATTAGTTGCAAAAGAATCAACCCGGACAGGAGTTATAGAATAACTAAAAGGAAAATCATAATTATATGCTACGTTTGGCTGTGTATATGGATTTGTTCCCGAAGCTTTTTGAAAAGTGTTTTTCATGCCTGAAGGTTTAAAAATATATTTTGAAAGATAGCTGTCAAATTTCTTACCACTGACCTTCTCTACTAACAAGGCCGCCAAAACAAAATTGATATTAACGTACTCCCAGGCCTCTCCTGATTGAAAAGTTAAAGGCAGTTTACTTATTTTGAGTGCAGGAATCACATCATTTAAAGTAAATATTGTATCTCGGTTCAATCGCCAAAGAGGTAAAAATATTTCACCTATATCGGGAATTCCCGATGTATTCGAAAGTAATTGATTGATAGTTACTTCCGGATAAGGAAAGTCTTGAAAATATTTAGCGTATTTATCATTTAAATTCAGCTTTTTTTGTTCACACAATTGAAGCACTGCAATTGAAGTAAATAGTTTAGAAACCGAAGCAATTTGAAACCGTGTATTGGCTGTGTTAAGAATTTTATTTTGAGCATCAGCATAGCCAAAGGATTTTTGGTAAAGAATTTTCCCATTTTCAGCTACCAATACACTGCCACTGATGTCACCATTTTTGTCTATTGTTGAAAAGAAAGAGTCTAATTTACTTTCCCGTCCTTGTCCCATGGAAAACTGAGTAATACAACAAACAAAAAACGAGATTACTAAAAAGCGAAGCTTGGCTCCATTTGTTTTATAGGGGCGTATGTTGTCCATCGAAAATAACCGCAGAGAATAAATTAGTTTGTTTAAGTATAATTTAGTCATTTGTTCTTGATTCTATTTTTAAATTTTTTCTGTTCATTCAAAGCTCAAATGTTCAAAGTTAGCAGTGTCCCCAAGAGTTGCCGATAACGAAGAAGGGATTAAAGAAGTTTTAAAAAGAAGGGATTAGAAGCATAACTGTTTGTTTACCTACACTGTTTACCCCGCAGGGCGATAGCCCAACGGGGTGAATTAGAAGCACCACTGTTTGATTACCGAACAAAGCCCTTCTTTTTTCTATTTCTTTTAATCTTACTGTTATTCGTAGTTTTTCTCTCGCTATGAAACTGTGCCCATCAATCTTTCACAACCTTTCCTTTCTTAATCACTCCGTTTTTGTTTCTCACTTCGTAAAGATAAATACCCTTTGCAAGTTGTTCGGTGTTTATTGAAATTGAATTTGTAAATTTCTCTTGCAATAATTTCCTCGAAGCAATGTCATAAATAATTATTTCTGAAAACTCGTGATTGCTTATTGTTATATTTAATTTATTGTCTAAAGGATTGGGATAGATTTTTATTTCTTCTTTTATGTTTTGTTCTTCCAACCCAGTAGTGCAAGTAGAACCACATAGGGTAAGGCATACATCGTCAATATAAATATATGTAAGTGCATAGCCAGATGTATTTATCTGAGTCATTGTGGTTTGAGAATCGTCTTTATAATTCCCAATTGTCAGATAACTTTCTCCACCCGAAGCTATATAATTTCCGTTAACAGAAACCCAGTTTAGGGTATCAGGCATATTTCCGTTTGTATTGTTAAGTTGGGGTGTAAATGGCAAGGTTCCATAAAAATTGTAACCTGTTAAAAGTGTATTAGAAAAATAAACACCAATATCGTCTGATGCAAAACCGGATGGATTAAATAGGTTAATGAACATTTCGAAATGGTAGCATTGACCAGCCACTAATGCTGATGCAAATGGAACTTCAATATATTCTCGATAACTTGTAGTGCCGCCTGAATGCCATAAAAAAACACCTGAATATCCAGCTCCGCTGTGTGCAAATTGGTAGCCATCCCCCGACCAATTAGAAGGGACACCTGAAAAAGGATTTACAGAGCATTGATTAAAATAATCAGATGAACAAATTGATGTAGGACAAAACCAGGGAACTGCATTGGCAATCTCATTTAAACCACCCGGGCACCCCGAATACCCCTCAAAATCCCCATTCGGAACTAAATTTTGCGCATTACAAATTCTGCAAGTCAACAGCAAAATGATTAAGTAGATTTGTTTTTTCATGGCATTACATTTTGAATTAGCAATACAGTTTATTCGGAGCGTTAAAATTACGGATAACGTTTGTGTTTCTGCAATGGTGCCATTCCGAAGCCGCGTCCTGTCCCACGAAACGATAGCGTTGAACGAAGATAAAACTTAAAATCAAATCGTCACGGCACCATTGCAAAAACATGCTGTTAGCGGCTGACGGTTAGTCCCTCGCTTTTTTATTCTTTGTTCCTACTGTTCCAAATTGTTTTTTAATTGTCCGTATGTGTCGAGCTACTTCCGCTTTAGAAATTGTCTCACCTGTCTCAAGATATCTTGCAACATAATTTTTACATTTGGTACAATCACCCACGAAAATTATGTCGTCCAACCTGTTAAGATAAATCTTATAATTCTCTATTGTCCCTGAGTAACCATTTTTACAATGTAAGCAATAAATACTATTGAGCACTCTGTCGAGATGTCCGAAGTCGTCCCCCATTATAATCTCTACATCTTCAATGTATATTTCGATTTCTCCGGGGTCTCTTTTTCTCTCCTTTTTAATCATGTCCAAAACTTTCTTAACCGCTTGCCGCTAACGTCAGCCTGTGAAATAACCAACTTGCCCACAGCTGCACGTTAACAACATGAGGTAAAAATAAAAATTACAACGACACCGTTGACATACTTTAGCAAAAAAAATAAATACACATCACATAGCAAAGCACTGCCGGTATCAAATGGAAATATCAAGTTTAGATTGCAATATCGATGCTGAAAATGTTTTGTGTTTTTTTGATGCATTTGTAAGCAAGCTTTATTTAGTGAAGTTACATTTTGAGGTAATTACCATCAACACCGAAAGCTTCGAAAAGATACATAATTGCTTCGCTGTAGAAAAAGAAATGCTATAAAACATGAGTTGGATTTTTTTGGTTGGGAGAAAAAATACTCTCTTAAAAAAATTGCTTGCAGCGTTGGCTTGTGTGTTTTTTAAGAGTATATTTTTTGCTTGGGTGGCTTTTTCTCAATTGGCTCTTTGTTTTATTAAGTCCAACTGTTGCGTAATGTTATCTACTATGCCTTCCATCCATTTGTCCATTATGTTTTCAAATTCTTTTTTATCAGGCAATTGATGGTAAAGTTTTTCCAACAAATTGTTTTGTTGGTTGCGGTCAAAGCCAATGGTGTAGTTGTATTTAGTTGTTACAACTGAAAGGTCTTTCCAAATGTTAAACGCTTTTATTCCTGCTGGAATAAAACCGTTGAAGCGTAACTCAATTCTAAACTCACCAACTTCTTTATGTTCTTTCAAATAATTTTTAACGGCTGTATCAGTTTTATGCCCTTGTCCATCTGTCCACACCATCACTTCAATTTCTTCAAACTTTTCAGCAATATCTTTTTCTTCTAATTGCTTTGTAATGCTGTTGCGTAAAAAGAAAACTACTTTGTTCAAAATGCGTTCGCAATTTTCAGCAGTTCTTTTTTCCTTTACTGGCGGCTGCTTCAATCCCTTTATCAACTCTTTTAGTTGCCCAATTTTTTTGTCAACGGGCTTCTGCATTTCAGTATATCCTTCTTCAATTTCTTTTTCCAATTCTTCAATCGTTGGCATTTCGCCTTTCAACTGTTTAGGCAATGCGTTTGCAAATTGATAATCAGAAACTCCGATAGGGGATTTAATTCCTTGCAACGAATATTTTACAACCGTTTTGTTTGGTGTTTTGCAAAGCAAAATTCCAATTGTGGGTTTATCGTCTTTGTTTTTTATTTCTTCGTTGACAGTGTTGGTGTAGAAATTCAGTTTGCCTGTAAACTCGGGTTTGAAGTCACCAACTTTTAATTCAAACACAACATAGCATTTCAAATGAATGTTGTAGAAAAGCAAGTCCAAAAATAGTCATCGTCTTCCACTACTAAATTATATTGGTTGCCTACATAAGCAAAACCCCGTCCAAGTTCCAACATAAATTTTTTGAGATGCTGCATCAAAGCCCGTTCAACATCTTTTTCTTTTGCTTCTTCGCTTAGTGTGAGAAAGTCAAAAACATAAGAACATTTAAATGTTTCTTTGGCTAAATCAGAATCAATAGCAGGTATAGTATTATCAAAATTGTTGATGGCTTTGCCCTGTCGTTCAAAAAGTTTGTTCTCAATTTGTGATGACAAAACATTTCTGCTCTAACTATTTTCAATACATTTTTGAATGTAGAAATACTTTTCTTGTTCATGTTTTACTTTATCTAAAATTAGTTGATGATGTCCCCAAGGTAATTTTGCAGCAGCTTGCTGCAAAATTGCTGGGTCATCATTTTTAAGCACTACTAATTTGTCAGATTTATTTTGCAAAACTTTAGGTTGCTTTTTTGATTTTGTTGTCTGTTCCAATTTTGCAGCAGGTTGCTGCAAAATTGAAAAGTGAGGATATGCCTTTGCAAATTACCTCATGTAGCGAAGGTTTCGGGCTGACAAACCCTTCATGTCTTCAAACTCTGTTCTTAAATCAACCGATAATCTTTCCACCGTTTTTGTTCCCCAACCTTCTTCGTTTTCCTGTTGAATAATGGTTTGCCCGACTTCCCAATAAATAGCCAAGAGTTGAGCATTAGCAGTTAATGCCGCTTTAAATCGGGCTTGCCTGATTTTCTCTTTAAGCCCGTTTAGTATTTGCTGATATTTATTTGTCTGTAGATTCATAATTATTTCTTCTGTGATTTTTTTATTCCTCTGCTGCTATTGAAAGTTTCTCCTCTGGAATTGCATATTCTTTTAGGTGCTGTTATCACAAGTTTACCTTTCCAAATATCTGTTCCATTCAGCATTATTTCCATTATAGGTGTTTATATCAACCCAACCACTGGCAAAGTCAAATTTGCCTTTGTGTGAATGTTGCCAGAATGTCCATTGTCCGTTGATATCAGGTTTTTTATTAAAAGAGCAAATCCAAATATTCTTATTTCTCATTGTCTCTTTGAGATATTTATTGTAACCATTCTCATTAGTGTAAATCATCAGGTTTGCTCCTGTTGCCCTTTCGACTGAAGTAATGAATTCATCAATTTCATCAATTATTTCGACTTTATTCTTTGTTGTTTGATTGCCCCATTCTTCTATATCTAGAACAATGGGTAAATCAAATTTCTTTCCCTCAATTGCCGACAAAAAATTAATCGCTTGTTTTTTATCTGATTTGTTGAACCTGAAAAAATGGTATACCCCAAAGAGTATTCCGCTTTCTTTTGCACCTAAATAATTTTTTTCAAACGTTTCATCTTTATAATTTTCTCCCTCCGTTGATTTCATAAAAACAAAATCTATACTTTGCTCCTTTACTTTTTGAAAGTCAATTTTACCTGTATGTTTAGAAACATCAATTCCTGTAATTGGGTATTTTATTTTATCGATATCAATACCAGAAGGAATATGAATAATAGTGTAAATTATAATTAATCCCGCGGCTATCGCAAACAGGGCAATCATAAATCCAATAATGCATCCTTTTTTCATTTAAATGTGTGCTAACGTCAGCCCATGAAGAAACCATTTCCTCAAAAGTTGCACGTTTAATAACATCAGGTAAAAATAAAAATTACAACGACACCGTTGACACACCTTCAAAAAAAATAAATACACATCACATACCAGAGCACTGCCTGCATCAAAAAGAAATATCAAGTTTAGATTGCAATATCGATGTTGAAAATGTTTTGTGTTTTTTTGATGCTTTTGTTTGCAAACTCTATTTAGTGAAATTGAAATCTGTTCAGTGGACAAGTGGTCAAAATTTGTCAAGATTTGATTCGCCTAAAGTTTTTGTGCTGCTGTACACTTACAGTTTCTCATAAGCTTGTGTGTATACCTGTTCGGGTAAGTTGGGATTGAATTGTTTTAGTTTCTGTAAGAAATTTCTTTTAAGAATAATTTCCTTTTTACTTCCTCTGCCTAATGAACTGCCTTCACCAAAAGTTTCTTTGTTGTAGGCAATAGCAGTGTCCCAACCCAAGCGGTCATGAAACAAATCAATGGCAGTTTGTTCTACAAGGTTATCTTCTGAATATTCCCAACTCATTTATTGTCTTTCAATTTTTTTACTGCCTTGTCAAAATCGCTTTCATATTCACGGTCTTGTATCACTCTATATTTTTCAAATTCACCTTCGGCTTTCAGTTTTGCTTGCAGCATGGTTACCTTGGCGTTGTCTTTGAGAATCGGATAATTGGACAGTGGGAGAAAGTTGCTCAAAAATTTGCTCCAATCTTTCATATACATCAGTTGGTTGCGTTTGGCATTTACCTCTGCCAAATCAAGATAAGCAGAAACTATTTTGTTAAGTTCTTCAATGTGAGCTTCGTTCAAATAATTTTTTGCAACCGAGACATCACTTTTCAATATTTTTCCTGAAGGGGCTTGTTTCCATGTTTTCAATCCCATGTAAATTTTCTTTGCATCGGCTTCGGTGTAAATTATTTCGGCTGCTGTTTTTCCTGTAATTGCCCAATGCAATTTGTTTTGAACCGATGCAAAAAAATCTTGTGTGGTGGGTGCTTCTTTGGTGTAATCAACACTCAAAGCATACAGGTCGGTAATCTTCTGATAAAATCGTCTTTCGCTTGCACGGATTTCACGAATGCGTTCAAGCAATTCATCAAAATAATCTTTGCCGAAATTTTTGCCTTGCTTCAATCGTTCATCATCCAACACAAAACCTTTGGTGATAAATTCTTTCAATGTGCTTGTTGCCCAAATACGAAACTGTGTGGCTTCGCTGCTGTTTACACGGTAGCCAACTGCTAAAATTGCTTCTAATCGGTAATACGAAGTTTGGTATTTTTGCCATCGGCAGCAGTTGTTTCCATTTTGGAAACAACTGAATTTTCATCCAACTCTTTTGATTCAAAAATGTTTTTGAGGTGTTTGCTTATTGCAGGAACAGCCACCGCAAACAAAGCTGACAGTGCTTTTTGTGTTAACCAAAAAGTTTCTCCTTGGTAAACCACTTCCACCTTTACATTGCCTTGTGGGGTGGAGTAAAATATGAGTTGATTGTTTTCCATTAGCGTAATTATTTTTTTGTCATTTACCGAGAAATCCTCGGCAACTAAATCTTTATTTTTCAACTTGTAAGAATTCCTTAATAGTTCGTTTTTCATTCACTACCATTTTCCTGATGTCGGGAAAATGGTTTGCACCGTGTTGAGTGGTATGTTCCAAAATGGAACTAACCACTTCTTTTAATTCTCTGCTTTCTATACTTTGCTCCTTTACTTTTTGAAAGTCAATTTTACCTGTATGTTTAGAAACATCAATTCCTGTAATTGGGTATTTTATCTTATCGATATCAATACCAGAAGGAATATAAATAATAGTGCAATTTATAATTAATCCCGCGGCTATCGCAAACAGGGCAAGCATAAATCCAATAATGCATCCTTTTTTCATTTAAATGTGTGCTAACGTCAGACTGTTAAATAACCAACTTGCCCAAAGCTCCACGTTAACAACATGAGGTAAAAATAAAAATTACAACCACACTGTTGACACACCTTCAAAAAAAAATAAATACACATCACATAGTAGAAGGCTGCCGGCATTAAATGGAAATATCAAGTTTAAAATGCAATATCGATGCTGAAAATGTTGTATGCTTTATTGATGCATTTGTAAGCAAGCTCGATTTAGTGAAATTGAAATTTGAAAGAGTAGTTGTTGTCGTGGTATTTTAAACTACAAGAGGCATAAATCGTATATGGTCATAGTTAAACAAACGCAAATAACAAAATTGTTTTACTAATACACGTAAGCAATCACCTCATTAAACTACGCACCACACCGAAAGTGTTGCTGAACACCCCGTTCGAAAATACGGGGCAAACTTTATAGACAAAAGCCCCTCGTTTGAGTTGCGCCTGGTGGGCTTTCGTCTATACAGCTATATGTTTTGCGTTTACTTTTTACACATGACCTAATTATTTTCTTATAACAAGCTGAAACTAGTTACAACGCCATTTTTTATGTGGACATACCACAAAAATCCAAATTTATATTTACCATCAGGGGCTGATTTACCATTCATAAAAGCTTTTTTTCCGGGTTCGGGATAGCTATAGCTATTATTCTGTTCAATCCCTACTATACCCTTGTTTGTTTGAAAATCGACAATAACCAACTTATTTTCATCTACCGTTTCGTATGAATAATTTGCCTGTTTTTGCTCATTGGAAAATTTATTTTCTGAATTTTCAGCCTCAATTAGCTTTTTAAAGTAAGTATATAAATCAATATATGTTTTGTTTTTTAGAGTCAGCGAAGATTTAATTTGTCTTCCAATATTTGAATTTTCTGCCAATAATTCAAACGTTAAAACAGCATTTTTGAAATCTCTTAATTTGTAAGTCTTTTGTCCAATTGGTTCCACCGCTCCAAATGGCTTTAAGAATACTTTATCTGCATTAATGGTCTTCCAGATAAACGTTACTTCTTGGTCATATTCAAACGTTTGTTTATTCGATTTGAAATATTCTATATCTGGGTTGAAGTTTACTCCTCTATTAGTTTGTCTGGTAGATGAACTTTCGTTTTTAAGGGCGTCATACGCTTGTCATTTCTGACTGTCAACTAATGTTTCATAGGCTTCTTGTATTTCTTTAAACCGTTCGGTAAAAAACTCATCACCATCATTTTTGTCAGGATGAAATTTGAGCGAAAGTTTTCTGTACGCTTTCTTTACCTCTTCAAGAGATGCTCCTTTTTTTAAACCAAGAATATAGTAGTAATCTTTCATTTACGTAGCTGTTGTGTCGTTTTAAAGTGCCGATAAAGTTTTGCAAATCTGCCATGGGCGGGAATCTCAACACAAATGTTTATGCCCAAAACTGAACTTTCGGTTACCACAAAATTGGCTATGGATCACGAAACCCCGCCTATTGCAAATGTGCTGTTATGCACAGGGCTTTATTGTGGTTTCCTTCTTTCGATTTTTAAAGTAGTCTAAAATTTCAGCTTTTGTCATTTTTGATAACTTTTCGCTCAATTTGTCACGTTGCTGACGCATAAAATTTACAGCGTCAAATTGTTTTTCAGTCGTCTTCATATTTTTCAAATTCTCTTGGTGAACGTATTTCTAATTGTTTATAACCGTTTTTAATGTTTATAGAATTGTAACCACGAATTCTTTCCACATTTACTATGTGTTTAAAATTCCAACTTATTAAAAAGTCTGCACGATTTATTGTCGCTAATGCAATATGTAAACAATCTGCAAAACTTGTTTGTCCAACTACCTTTTCAGAAATATAATCTGTTGCGAGGTCAATAGCTTCAATTGTTGTCTCAAGAAATTCAGTGTTGTCAACCTTTATACTTTTTACAAGTTCTTTTACATTTTGTGGAGCGGTTTCTAATTCGTCTTGTGTTACTGTAGAAAAAAGTAAAATAAATTCATTGTTTTTCAGTCTTTCGAACAGCGGAATTGTATGTTCAGCAAACTCTTCGTCAAAGTGTCCACCGAAAACAGAAGTGTCAATATAAATTCGTTGTTTCATATGGTCAAAGTTACGAAAAAAAGTTTATTATGGTTAATGGTTTTCGAAGTGTTGTGGTGTCGTCCAAGCCTTGTGCATAACGTCAGCCTGTGAAAAAACCAAACAGCCCACAGCTGCACATTAACAACATGTGGTAAAAATAAAAACATAAGCACTGGTGATTACTATTTTTGAAAAATTTTTTTTGCATGCAGCACATAGCGCAAGCCAATAGACATCAGGTAGATTTAGTTCGCTTGACTGTCGTATTTCTGCAAACAATCCAGTTCGTTTTATCGATGCATTTGTTGATAAGCTCGATTTACCTCAGTTACAGTTTGAGGTAACTAACATCAACACTGAGGGGCGTCCATCGTTCGATAGAAAGTTGTTTCTCAAAGTATACATATACGGTTACATCAACGGCATACGCTCATCGCGTAAGCTTGAGCGAGAGTGCATGCGTAATGCCGAAATGCAATGGTTGTGCGGCAACCTTGTTCCCAATTACCATAGTATAGCAGACTTCCGTAAAGACAACTCCCAAGCCTTGCGCAACACCTTAAGTTGTTTGTGCAGTTTCTTTCAGATTGCGATTTGCTTGGTAAAGAATTAATAGCCATTGATGGTACCAAGTCTCGAGCACACAATAGCAAGAAGAATAATTACAATCCCAAAAAATAGAACGCCATTTGACCTATATCGAAAACAAGGTTAATGAGTATATAACTCAATTAGACGCTTGCGATGCCAACGAACAGGAATTGAAAATAGATGATATAGCACATAAAATTGAAAAATTAAAGCCAGCAAAATTAACTACGAAGCCTTGCAGAAAGAGTTAACCCAGAGTGGTCAGCCACAAATAAGCACCACCGATGCCGATGCACGTGCCTTGCTCATACAAGGTGAGGTTGTGGAAGTGAGTTACAATACACAAGCAGCAGTAGATGAAAAACATAAATTAGTAGTAGCCACACATACCATCAATCGCAATGATAGAAATGCGCTTACTGATATTGCCAAAGAAGCAAAACAAAACATGGAGGTAGAAACGTATACAGTAATAGTAGATAAAGGGTATCATAACGGTAGGCAGATACAGCAGACCACACAAGCAGGCATAACCACCATAGTAGCACCACCCGAAATAGTAAACAGCAACGAGCATGGCACCACCCCGATTACGTAGTAACTAAGTTTGTATACGATGAAAGCACTGATACATATACATGTCCACAAGGCGCAACACTAACAACCACAGGCACATGGCATCGCAAATCGCGCGAGCGCGATACTTACCAATTTAAAAAATACCGTACACCAAAATGTAAACCTGCCCGCAAAACACCTCTGCACAGGGCGCGCCAAAGGAGGCCGCGAAATAGAACGCAGTGAGTTTGCAGCCGAAGTAGAAGCCAACAATGCCCGCTACCACAACAACAAAGAATTGTACCGAAAGCGACAAGAAATTAATGAGCATATATTTGGAACTATCAAAAGAGTATGGGGATAATATACACAAATCTAAAAGGATTAATAAAAGTGAACGGAGAATGGAGCCTCATCATGACAGTTTACAACCTCAAGCGCACAATCAACATACTAGGTATACAGCCACTGTTAGAAAAACTAAAAAACTGGAATCCTGACTACACAAGGATTTCACGGCTAAAATCAAAACGACCTCATTACATCAAATTCTACGCATTCAATTTTGCGACTATAGTGTAGCGGCCTAAAAAACAACCCCCGTTAAAATCGTCTAAATCGTATATGGTCACCGTTATGGAACGGATTCGGCTGGCAAAATTTTCCAAAATGGGTTTTTTCACAACCTGACGTTTTGGGGCTTGGCGAAGGGCGGGATTTTTAGCACTAAAGTTCATACGAAGCACAAATGTTGAACCTTGCACAAATGTTTCTACGAAGCACGTCAGCCCGCCTTTTGCCAAACCGCTGTTAGCTGTAGTTTTTCTTCGTGTCAAGGTAAATATTCTATATCAACACCTCTGTCGTGCATATGTAAAATGCAATTTTCTAACTCACCGTTTTTGAGTTTAATTGTCAAACCATAGTCAGCAAATGAAGCTCCCATTGCATCGTGACCGTAGCCACGCAAAACAATTTTGTCATTTGTCTGCTCTATAACTTTCATTTGCTTTGGTGCCATTTGAACATTGTTTTGCCAAACTGGGTGATTGCCGTCAAGGTTATACATTGTAACAGAAACGCCTTCGCCACCGTTAATATTTGGCTCAACTTTTACTGCTCTTCCTGCACCACCGTGTGGTCCAGATACGTGTCTGCCATTTTCGTAGCGTAAATGGTCAGAAGATTTGAAAACGAAATCTAATTTCATATTTGATTTTTTTGATTGATTGTTTGCGTTTGTGTTGGGAACATTTTGTTTAATCCAATTTACAGCTAATGCTTTTGTAGTGTTTTGAAAAATACTTGTATAGTCGTCTCTCAACTCTGAAACTCTACTTTGATATTTTTGTCCAAACAACTCGTGGAATTTTTCTTGGATATGGTTGCTATTTGCCAAGTCGTCAATTGTCAAATCATCATCGTATGTAAAATCTTTTAAGACTTCTACTGAAAAATACTCTACAAATGAACTAAATGGCTCTTTTCCTTTAGTTTGTTTTTTATACTCTTCAAGAAATTCAGACAAATTAAGTCTGTCAATTAAAACATATCTATCCTCATCTACGAAATCGGTCGGCTCGCTATTGGTAATTCTATTAGCAAGTCTTCTGTTAGCTACACTTTGGTCGCCAATATGAGATGAAAAATAACCTTCAACATAACTTAAAACATCACCTTTCAATTTGTCGAAGTAAACCAATTCGTCATTGGTTCTACTTAAACCGAAAAATGTTGCCATTAAAACTTCTTCGTTCAAGCTGTCTATTGAAAATTGAGGTTTTACTTCCTCTTTTTCTGTTGTTTCATAAAGTTGGTTTACAAGTGCAAAGTCTAATTCATTTTCATCAAAGTCATCATCATCTGTGTCTGTAAACAAAACAACTTGCGGAAATTTATTGTCAATATGGTTTATTAAAGCATCAATGTCGCCTTCGCCAAGCATCTGCCTCATATTGTCCATTGAAAACATACTATTACTAATTGCAATGTCAATACTTCGTTTTGCTTTGTGAGCAATTTTATAAGACTGTTCTATATTGCCAATTAGATAGTTCCCAAGTGCTAAATGATAAAGGATTTTAGGTTTGCCTACGTGTTCGTCCTCTGTCATTTCATTTGCTTTCTTGAAATGTTCTAAAGCTTTTTTTATTGATGTTGCATCCTGTTTCTCTAACAGTTGCTGTCCTTGTTGTAAGTGGAATGAGAAGTCCATATTTTTTATTTTTTTTGTTCGTTAGTTTCTGTCTTGCAGTGTCGCCATAAAATTACAGCTAACGTTTCGGGGCTTAAAGAAGTTGGGGATTTCGGAGCACAAAACTGTCAGCCTACCACCAAACTTTATTAGTTGCACAAAGTTACGATTTACCACTGAACCCCCAATTTCTTTTAAGCCCTTGTTATCAGCTGCCCTTCTGTCCGTCCGAAGTGTTGTCGGTCGTGTTTGCAGGGTCTGTCTGCGATGAACGGGTGCGGTTGCTTGCACTCTCTTTTGCTTTTGCTGCGTCTGCCCGTGCGTTGAGGCAAAAGCAAATGTGAGTGCAAATGCGTTGGCTTTAGATGCAGTCGGTTTTGAGTTTGCAGGTCTCTCCATTTTATCCTTTGTAATTCATCAGTCGTAAACTTGTCAAAATTACAATTAGTGTTACTCCTACGTCTGCTGCTATGGCGAAAACCAAATTGCTGTAACCAATAAATGCAAGTGTTATGAATATCAATTTTACCGCTATTGCTCCGATGGTGTTGAATTTTATTCTTCTCAATGTTTTTTTACTTAACTGAATGAGAAACGGAATGAGTGAAAGTTTGTCGTTCATCAATGCAATGTTTGCAGTTTCTATTGCCGTGTCGCTTCCTGCTGCTCCCATTGCTATACCTACGGTGCTTTGTGCAAGGGCAGGAGCATCGTTTATGCCATCGCCTACCATTGCTACAAATTTATATTGTTGCAAAAGTTCTTTGATTTTGTCGGCTTTGTTTTCGGGTAACATATTGCCGAATATTTTTTTAATACCTACTTGTTGGGCTACATAGTTTGCTGCTTTTTCGCTGTCGCCTGTAAGCATAATAGGTTCTATGTTCATTGCTTCTATTTCCTTCAATGCTGCTGCACTGTCGGGTTTTATTTCGTCCATTAAACCAATGACACCTGCTACACCTTCGCCAAAACTTACGACTACACTTGTTTTGCCTTGTGCTGAAAGTTCTGCTACAATTTTCTCGGCTTCTTTGTCAACGGGTTGATGTTCTTTTATGAAATCTAACTTGCCTACATAAATTGTTTCGTCTTCACACACCAAACATTTTGCGGTTGCACCTTTGCCCATAATGCTTTTGAAACCTTCGGTTTTGTGTGGTTCAAATCCTTCTTTTTTACTTGCATCAACAATAGCTTGGGCTAATGGGTGTTCGCTGAATATTTCTGCTCCTGCGGTGCAAGCCAAAAGTTCTTCACGGCTTGTTCCGTTTAAAGGAAATACATCTGATACAATCGGATTTCCAAAAGTAATGGTTCGTGTTTTATCTAATGCAATTGCTTTGATGCTTGCCAATGCTTCAATGTATTTTCCGCCCTTTACTAATGCTCCTTTTGCTGATGCGTTTCCGATTGCTGCGTAAATGGCTACAGGTGTTGATATGACCAATGCACAAGGACAAGCGATTACTAAAAGTGTAATGGCTTGTTGCAACCAATGGTTAAAATCTAATTGCATTGCAAATACAGGAATGACAAAAACTAAAATTGCCATTGCAATAATTGACGGTGTGTAATACTTTGAAAATTGCTGAATGAATTTTTGTGTTTCACTTTTGTTGCCTTGTGCTTCAAAAGTTAGGCGAATGATTTTTGAGAAAGTGGTATCAACAGAAAGTTTTGTTGTTTCCATTTCTATGAAACCATTTTTGTTTAGTGTTCCTGCAAAAAGATTGTCGCCTGTGTGTTTGTCTTTTGGAATTGGTTCGCCTGTAATGGCGGCTTCATCAACAGTTGTTTCGCCTGAAATAATTTTGCCGTCCAACGGTATCATTTCACCTGCTTTCACCTGAATGATTGTGCCGACTGCAATTTTATCAATAGGAACATTCTCATTTTGAGATTTTACAAAAGCGGTCTTTGGTGCTTTGCTCACCAATTCATCTAATGCAGATTTTGAATTTTCTATTCCAATATCTTCTAAGCGTTCGCCTAAAACATATAGCACTATTACAACTGCTGCTTCGGGATATTCGCCCAGATAAAATGCACCGATTACAGCAATGGTCATTAGTAAATTGATGCTGCTAAATTGGAGTTTGAAGATTGCTTTTACTCCGTTCCATAAAACATTGTAGCCAATGCCGAGAATGAATGCAGCAAATACGAAGGGAGCATAAGGCATAGGTATGTGTATGCCGATTATGGATAAAATTTCTAACGCCACCACTATTATGATTGCAGAAAGAAGAAAAATAAATTTTTTGTCGTTGATTGGTAGTTTCATTATTGAAAATATATTAAGTGATTAATGTGCGTGTGCTTCGCCTTTATTATTCATTTTAGCTAAGATGAAAAAAGCTCCGTTCACTACTACTTTGCTGTTTGCAGGAATTTCTTTTAGTAAAGTAATTTCGCTGTAACCTACATCGGTAGTGCCTTTTCGGATGGGAATTTTTTCAAAGGTTGTTCCTTCTTCTGTATGTTCGGGTTCTTCTTTTTCGCTGTGTTCGTGTCCGTGTTCATCGTGCTTGTGTTCGGCAGTTTCTTTTTCCGAATGATGTTCTTCTTCCTTATGAGCATCGGTAACAATAAAAATATAGTCCTGCCCTTCGTGGTTTACAATGGCGTTGGTTGGAACTGCATCAACAGTAGCATTTTCTAAACTTACTAAGGCGGTAATGCTCATTCCGTCAATCAAGCCTTGTTTGTTGCCTTTTACCATTGCGTGAACGGCAATGGCTTTGGTGTTTTGCTCAAAGGTGTTGCTAATGGCGTAAACATCTGCATCGTATTCTTTGCCTGGATTGTTGGTAAGCGTAAAATGTATGGTTTGCCCCACTTTTAGTTTCTGTAAATCTTTTTCATATACATATAAATCTAAATGTAGTTGGCTATTGTCCACTATTTCGGCAATAGGATTGTTTGCATCTACATAGCTGCCAATGTTTACCATCACATTGCTGATTGTGCCGTTTATGGGGCTTGTAATGTTTACGATTGATTGAATGTTTTCGCTTGTGAGTGAAGCGGTGTTGATACCAATAAGTTCTAACTGCTTTTGCAAACTCGCTTTTCGGGCTTTCAAGGTTTTAAGTTCTGCATCGGCAGATTGCAAATTCTTTAATGCTCCTGCATTGCCTTGTTGCAATTCTTTTTGTCGGGCAAATTCCAATTGTGCCAATTCTGCTTTTGAAGAAATACTTAAAAACTCCTCTTGCATTGTGATAAAAGAATTGTTTGAAATGGTAGCAATTGTTTGTCCTTTGCTCACCGAATTACCTGTTTGCACCAAAATAGATTTTATTACACCGCCCAATGATGCTGTTGCATTTGCCCTGTTTTGATTAGGCACTTTTAAAATTCCATTCGCTTTGAGTGAGGCGGTTAATTGCTTTTTCTCAATGCTGCCTAATTCTATTTTTATAGATTTCATTTGCTCGACTGTAAGCATTGCCGTGTTGGTGTTTTCGTGTTCATCGTGATGCTCGGTTTCTTCACCGTGCGTTTCGGTTTTATTGCTGTTGCAGGATGCAAATACTATGGATGTTGCAAGGGCTGCTATGAAGATTATATTTTTCATTTCTGTGAAATTTTATTTATTGATTAAGAAATTGATGTTGATAATGGATTGGTTAATTTGATTGACGGATTGCAGATAACTTAACTGCACATCGGTAGCGGTTTGTAAGGCTTGCAAGTATTCAATGTAGCCAATGTCGCCACTTTTGAAACCAACTTTTGCGGTGCTGATAATTATTTCTGCATTGGGCAAAGCTGTTGATTTGTAATAATTGTATTGCGACAAATTCTGGTTGTATTGCTGAAAAGCATTTTGCAATTGGCTTTGTAAAATCAACTTTCCATTGTCGGCTTCAGTTTGCAAAGCCTGTTGTTTATAGCTAAGTGATTTTACTTTTGAAGCGTTGCTAAAAAAAGTAATTGGAATACTTAACCCAACATTAAAACCTTGAAAGCGTTTACTACCATCAAAATTTACATCTGCACCATTTATGTTTTGCACTCCAATTAATGACTGGTTGAAATAACCCACATTCAAATCGGGCATTGCAGATGCGGTTTCTACCTTTTTATTTTGCTCGGCAATAACTGCTTGCTGATACAATACCTTTAATGAAGGATTATTTACAATAAGTGTAGTGTCAAACGAATTGCTCATTACAAGTGGTTGGAAGTTTCCGCTATTTTCAATCGTAAATTCTTCTCTTGTGTTCATTAGCGTTTTTAACGAATTGTAAGCGGTTGAATAGTCTGTTTCGTTTTGTTTGAGCAAAAGAGAAAGCTGCCCACGCTTGGTTTCGGCTGTGGTTTTTTCCAACAAATTTGTTTCACCTGTTTTATATCGCAAAGCGGCTGCATTCACAAAATCATTATACAAACTGTCTAAGGATTGCAGTTGTTTTTTTGTGGTTTGTAAATACTGCAACTGATAATACCAATATTGCACCTGTGCTTTTATTTCGTTGGCGGTGGCTTGCTGTTGCAATTGGCTACCTTGCAATTCGGCTTTATACAAACCTGATTTTGCAGAATAGTAAGTTGGAAACGGAATGGATTGATTGATTTGAAAACCCAAATCCTGATTGATGCTATTATATTGCCCATATTGTAAATTGACATTCGTTTTAGGTAATTCAAACACCGATTTTTTCAATAGGGTGGAAGATTGCACATTGAGTTGTTGCGATTGAATTTCTAAATTATTTTTCATTGCTGTGCTTAGGGCATCTTCAACGGAAATGGGTTTAGTTGTTGGTGTTTGGGCGTTTGCAGCATTGAATGAAAGCAATACAAAAACTAAAATACTTGTGGCTGAAACTTTTATTTTAGACTTTTTGATTTTAGAAAACATCACATACAGCAAAGGCAAAACAAACAGAGTTAAGAAAGTTGCTGTAAGCAAACCGCCTATCACAACCGTTGCCAAAGGTTTTTGCACTTCTGCTCCTGCACCGTGCGAAAGTGCCATTGGTAAAAAGCCCAATGATGCAACGGTGGCAGTCATTAACACAGGTCGCAAACGGATTTTTGTTCCTTCTTTTATGCGTTCTAAAATGTTGGTCATTCCGTCTTTTTCTAATTGATTAAAAGTTCCGATTAACACAATGCCGTTTAGCACAGCTACACCGAACAAAGCAATAAAACCGATACCTGCCGAAATGCTGAATGGCATATCACGAATGAGCAAAGCGAATACACCACCTATTGCACTCATTGGAATTGCTGTATAAATAAGCGTGGCTTGTTTTACTGAACTAAACGTAAAATAGAGTAACATAAAAATGAGTGCTAATGCTACTGGCAAAGCAATCATCAGGCGTTTGCTTGCTGCTTGCAGATTTTCAAACGTGCCTCCATAGGTGTAATAATATCCTTCGGGAAGTTTTACTTTTTCACTCAGTTCTTTTTGAATGTCGGTAACAACACTTTCTACATCTCTGCCCTTTACATTAAAGCCTACTACAATTCTACGTTTGCCATCTTCACGACTAATTTGTGCGGGACCCAATTCCATTTTTATTTCCGCAACTTGCGATAATGGAATTTGCGTTCCGTTGGTAGTTGGGATATACAAATGGCTCACATCGTCAATGTTGTTGCGGTGTGTGCTGTCTAAGCGAACCACCAAATCAAATTTGCGTTCGTTTTCATACACAACTCCTGCACTTCCACCAGCAAAAGAAGTAGAAACAATGTGGTTGATGTCCTCAATGTTTAAACCGTAATTGGCAATTTGCGAACGGTTGTATTTGATTACGATTTGCGGTAAACCTGCAACCCTTTCAACGCTTGGTTCTGTTGCACCGTCCACACTTTGAACAACTGCATTTACCTTATTGGCATAGCTTAAAAGTGTGTCCATATTTTCACCGAAAATTTTAACGGCAACATCTTGGCGAATACCTGTCATAAGTTCGTTGAACCGCATTTGTATGGGCTGATTTTTCTCAAAAAATACCCCGGGAATGGTGTTCAGTTTCTCTTCAAATTCTTCTGCCAATTCATCATACGAAATATCACGTTTCCATTCGCTTTGCGGTTTTAAAATTATCATCATATCCGTGGCTTCAGGCGGCATTGGGTCTGTTGGAACTTCGGCTGCTCCTGTTTTTCCGACTACCATTTTTACTTCATCAAATTCTTTGATTAGTCTTGATGCTTGCATAGAAGTTTCCAAACTTTGTGAAAGTGATGTGCCTTGCGGTAATATGCAATGAAAAGCAAAATCGCCTTCTTGTAAAGTTGGGATAAACTCACCGCCCATTTTTGAAAACAGAAACACGGAAACCACAAATACGGCAACAGTTACACCTACAATTACTTTTTTGAAACGGATTGCTTTTTCTAATAGTGGTGCATAAATGCGTTGGAAAAAGTTCATCATTCTATCGCTCAATGTTTGTTTGTGCGAAATGTTTTTAGAAAGGAACGCTGCACACATCATTGGAATGTAGGTAAGCGATAAAATCAACGCTCCAAAAATGGCGAAGGAAACGGTTTGAGCCATTGGGCTAAACATTTTGCCTTCAATGCCAACCAAGGTAAGAATAGGAATATAAACAATAAGGATAATTATTTCTCCAAAGGCTGCACTGCTTCGAATTTTAGATGCCGAAACAAAAACTTCATTATCCATTTCTTGTTGTGAAAGTTTGCCTATTGCTTTTCGCATTCCTAAATGGTGCAAAGTGGCTTCGACAATAATTACTGCACCGTCTACAATTAAACCAAAGTCAATTGCTCCTAAACTCATAAGGTTTGCCGAAACATCAAATACATTCATTAAGCCCAAAGCAAACAACATTGATAAAGGAATGGCAGAAGCCACAATCAATCCTGCACGAAGATTTCCAAGAAACAGAACTAAAACGAAGATTACTATTAAAGCTCCTTCAATCAGGTTTTTTTTTACCGTTGAAATTGCACGGTTTACCAAATCGGTTCTATCTAAGAAAGGTTCTATTACTATGTCTTTAGGCAATGATTTTTGAATGGTTGCCATTTTATCTTTGATACGACTAACCACATCGGCACTATTCGCACCTTTCAGCATCATTACAACTCCACCTACTGCATCTACTTCACCGTTGTAGGTCATAGCACCGTAACGGACTGCACTACCAAATTGCACTTCAGCAACATCTTTTATCAGGATTGGAATGCCGTTAGGGTTTGTTTTTACAACAATATTTTTGATGTCGTCAAACGAACTAATCAAACCAACTCCACGAATGAAATAGGCATTTGGTTTTTTGTCAATGTATGCCCCGCCTGTATTTTCATTATTCTTTTCTAAGGCGGTAAAAATTTCGGGAATTGTTATTCCCATTGCAATAAGTCGGTCGGGATTTACGGCAACTTCGTATTGTTTGAGTTGTCCGCCAAAGCTGTTTACTTCCGCAATTCCTGCCGTTCCGTAAAGTTGTCGGGCTACAATCCAGTCCTGCATTGTCCGCAAATCCATAGCTGTGTATTTGCTTTCGCTTCCTTTTTTTGGGTGAATAATGTATTGATACACTTCACCCAAACCTGTGCTTACTGGTGCTAATTCTGGTGTGCCAACACCTTTGGGGATTTTGCTTTCGGCTTCCTTTAGTCGTTCGTTAATCAGTTGTCGGGCAAAGTAGATGTCCACTTTATCGTCAAACACAACGGTAATTACCGAAAGTCCGAAACGGGAAATGCTCCGCAACTCTTCCAAGTCGGGAAGGTTGGCAATGCTTTGTTCTATTGGGTAAGTTACTAACTGTTCAACCTCTTGTCCTGCAAGGGTTGGGCAAACCGTAATGATTTGCACTTGGTTGTTGGTAATGTCGGGAACTGCATCAATAGGCAGTTTGGTTGCACTCCACACTCCCCAAATAATGAGTGCAAACGTCATCAAGCCAATGATGAATTTATTTTTTATGCTGAACGCAATTATTTTGTCTAACATTATTTTTATCAGTTTAATGAATGAATACAGGATTACTTGCGGTGCGTTAGCATCGTAAATAGTTGTGTTTTGTTCCGCTGAAAGCGGAACATCAGAAATTCATTAACTGATTTTGGGCGGTTGCCAAATAGACAAATACACCTCTGAAACAAATGAGGCGTTGTAAACTGGAAATTTTTCTAATGAAACAGGAACGTGAAGCGATAAACTGAAGGTAACAAACGAATTACTAAAAGATTGTCCGCAGCAAGCACACATACAAAAAGGTGAGCAATTCTCGGTGTCGCTGTCGTGGTCTGAATGGTCGGTAGTTGCTAATGAAGTTTGTTCTGCACTCTGATATTGACAGTCGTCCTTGTCGCTGCACGGCATAACAGGACAAAGCCAACAAGTAAAAACTGAATAAGAGTGTCAAAACTTGTTTCACGGGGCAAATGTAGGGAAAAAATTTGTCGGTTTTGCTGAAAATTGTCGGGTGGCACTGGTGCGGTTGGGCAAAATAAAATGTGCTGCAAAAAGTGGGTCGGCTTGTGGGTGGCTTTGCAGCTCTTTTTATTTTGCGAAGGGATAGCCAAACGGCTTTGCCGAAAATTGCATTGTCGGTCGGTTTTTGTCTGTCGGTTAATGGTCGCACT